>NZ_JBQHQF010000004.1:0-115136 GCF_052067635.1 Collinsella sp. HCP3S3_E5
TCCTTTCCTAGAACCTGTTGTTGTGGTGATTTCAGATTCTAGGACGAAGGCCGTTCTTCGTTAAACGGGCGCTAGGGTGTCACCCTTACACCAACATTTTCGACGCGATCGGTTGATTGGTTTATTCCTTGGCAGACCATGCCTCTGCTTATGTCACTGTCGGCATCGTGGCTCTTCGCATCAATCGTGCGCTGCGCCTGCGATATTGGATTGGCTTACGTGATCAAGAAGGCATGATGACAGTGGGGAGAACCAACTTGGTCCTCCCCGCCGTATCTATTCTGCTTTCAAACACTCGGGCAAGACGTTTGCTACTGCATCCATTGCCTGCGGCTTCAGGTATTGCTCATTGAGCTTCGCCTTTTTGTAGGCATAGCGAGTGTCTGCCGAGTATTTGACCAGCACATCGGTGAAGAACCGCTCCCAGCTTAGGTAGTCGCGGCTTTCGATATAGCTCGAAGGATCCTTGAGGATTATTGGAATGTCGTTGTTGGGGATGAGACCGGATTGCAGAAGCGTCCACTCAAATGATTCCGGGAGGAACAGGCGAACGTTCTTGTAAACGCGCTGTCCGAGCACCTTTTCGATGTAGGGACCAAACGCTGCGCCGTCTCCAATGGCAAGAACGTTTTGCTCGGGGCATTCGTGAATCGTTCGTTTTAGGTTTGCTACGCCGGTAGCGGTGTAGCAGGGGATTCCCAGTCGGTTGCAAAGGGCGCTGTAGAATTGATAACCAGACTTGCTATCCTCGACAATTACGGCATCGGGATTGTCGAAACCTACGTTAAGGTCCTGATACAGCATGTTTCCCGCGTGAGTATAAAGCGGTTTGGTCACCGAGTAAAAACGCTTGTCGCTCTTGCGGCCATTGATCGTTTTGCTTGTGGTGTTGACTAGTTTTAGGATCTCGTCGACGCTGTAGGGGAGTTCGTTGGCGTCGCGACGAGATATCAGAACAAAATAGTTGGACGAGCCGTTGACGGCTTTGGCGAAGTCCTTTGAGTAAATAAACTCGTTGCCCTCATCTAGAAAGACGATTGAATCTTCGATGATCGACAGCTCGCGCTCCCAGCGTCTGCCAGAAAGCGTTTCGCAGGGCACGTCGCAGCTGAGTGTAACGCCGCTTTCCGGTCCTCGGTCGTTGTAGTCGCGAATCATCGAGATGAGCGTCGTTTTGCCCGTGCCGCTGTTGCCGCGTATGAAGGAAATATTTCGTTTAAACGTGAGCGTGTATTTGACCTTTGCACGCTCTACGACAACGGTGTGCGTTCCCCTCATTACTCATCAACATCCAAAAAGTCATTCGTGGCACCGACAAACTCCTGCATGTTCCTGACGATGCGGCCATCGTTTTCAATGCGGATTTCAAAGTTCTTCCAGGGGAATTTCATGATGTGGTAAAGGGTCACCAGCACATCCTGTTCTTTGCCGATCTTGAGCAGCCAGCGGGCACAGTTGTCTCCGCAGGTGGATGCGTTGAACACCATATTTGGGAGATTGCGCACCAGCAGCAGCGTCTTAACGCCGCCGGACAGTTCGAGTGGAGTGATTGAGCCCAGCTGCTTGCTTACGATGTTGTGGGGACCGATGAGCTCTGATCCGTCCACGCTTTTAATAATCTGTGCGGCCATGGGGTCTTCGAACCATGAGTCCAAGTATGAGTTCCTAAAATAGGTCTCGGTATCGTAGATGGAACCGGGGTAATCCCCCAGGTGAATGCTCAGCATGTGGGTCTCCAGACGTAGTGTGACTGCAACGATTATATGCCAGTAATAAAATGCCGGCAGCAGCGAGGTCGCTACTGCCGGCGCTGGCTTTATTAGCGCGTAGTCGTGTTGATGGATTTGCTCGCGACGCTACTTTTCGAGATGCTCCCTCAGCAGCTCCAGCGCGTGGGCATACCCCTGCAGGCCCTCGCCGGTGATGGTGGCGAAGCAGGCCAGGCGGGCGTAGCTCACCTGGCGGAAGTCCTCGCGCGTCTCGACGGCGCTGATGTGGACCTCAACGGCGGGGATGGCGACGGCTTTGAGGGCGTCGAGAATCGCCACGCTGGTATGCGTGTAGGCAGCCGGGTTGATGACGATGCCGTCGACCTTGCCGTAGGCTTCCTGGATCTTGTCGACGATGCTGCCCTCGTGGTTGGACTGGAAGACCTCGACCTCGTCAAAACCTTGTGCGGCGCCTGCTTCCTGGCAGATCTGGACCAGGCGGTCGTAGTTGTCGCTGCCGTAGATGCCCGGCTCGCGAATGCCGAGCATGTTGAGGTTGGGGCCGTTGATGACGAGTGCTTTCATGGCTGCTTCCTTTGCGGTCTGGTTGGTGGCGAGGCTTGCTGTCTGCGGCGTTTGCCCAGATAAAACCTGCCAAAATAAACCTGTCCCTTTTTGGCAGGTTTTAGAGGGCGTCGAGGACGGCGCGTGCGGTGTTGGCGGCGCAGTCGCGTGAGTCGATGATGTAGTCGGCCCAGGCGCGGTAGCGCGGCATGCGCTGCTCGGCGAGCTTATCGATGCCATCGCGGGCGGTGATGGGGCGACCCTTGTGGGCAAGCTCGTCGAGCCTGCGGTTGAGCATCACAATCTGGCTGTTCTGGTGCAGCAGCGGGTAGTTCTCGTCACGCGTGACCACGCCGCCGCCGGTGGAGAGTACCAGGCCGCTTCGCTTGGAGATGTCGGCCAGCGCCGCCGTCTCCTGCTCGCGGAAGGCCGCCTCGCCGCGCTCGACGATAAAGTCGGCACAGGGCATGCCCAGACGCTCCTCGAGCGCGCGGTCCAAGTCGATGTGCTCGCGACCCGTGAGCTGGGCGATCTGCTCGCCTACGCGGGTCTTGCCCGAACCCGGCATGCCGATGAGCGCGATGTTCTGCTCATGGCGCGACAGACGCTCCGTTACGTCCAGGATGCGCTCGCGCGGGGTGGCTTGGCCGGTATAGCGCTCGACGGCCTGTGCCGCTTGGGCCACGAGCATCAGCAGGCCGCCGATGCAGGGGATGCCGCGGCGCTCGGCCTCGAGCATCAGACCCGTGCGGGCGGGATTGTAGACAAGGTCGATGACACCCTCGAGCGCATCGAGCCCTTCGAGCGTGCAGGGCGCGTCGGGGCAGTGAGGGAACATGCCGGCGGGCGTGCAGTTGACGAGCAGCGCCGCGTCGGACTGCTGTGCGATGTTATCGTAGTTGACCTCGCTCGTGCGGCCAACAGGCACAACGACGGCGCCCAGGTCACCGAGCACCATGCTGGCCGTGGTGCCGGCACCACCGGTGGCGCCGAGCACGAGGGCCTTCTTTCCGGCAACCTCTACGCCCAGCTCCTCGACCAGGCACTGAAACCCAAAGTAGTCGGTATTGTCGCCGCGTAGGCGGCCGTCGGGTGGGCGCGTGATGGTGTTGACGTTACCCATGCGCTTGGCCAGCGGACTCAGCTCGTCCAGGTATTCCATGACGGCGCGCTTGTAAGGGATGGTCACGTTGGTACCTTCCCATTCGTCGCCCGTCATAAAGGCCTCAAGCTCCTCGGGCTCGCGTTCAAAACGCACGTACTCCAGGCCCGCGAGCTCTTTGTAGATGGTCGGGGTGTAGCTGTGGCCCAGCACGCGGCCCAGAACGCCGTAGGGGCGGGTTGCGGCGGTATCGGTCATCTAAAGCACCTCCGTGTAGCTGCCAAAGTAGGTAAAGCTCTCGCACACGTCATCGATGGAATCGAGTAGGTCGTCGAGGGCCTTGCTACCAAAGGGGCAGTCCAGGTCAAAGTAGAACATAAACTCAAAATCATGCCCGGGGATGGGGCGGCTCTCAAGCTTGATGAGGTTGATATTGAGCGCGTAGAAGCGCTCGAGTACGCGGTAGAGGGCGCCCGGCTCGTTTGCCGTAGTGATCATGAGCGAGGTACGGTTGGCACCGGGATAGACGCGCGGTTCACGGCAGATGACAACAAAGCGCGTGTAGTTGTTGTCCGAGTCCTGGATGTTGGGCTCCAGCACCTCCAGACCATACAGCGCGGCGCAGCTGCGCGAGGCGATAGCGGCGACATCGGTGCGCTCGGAGTTGGCGACCATCTCGGCCGACATGGCCGTGTTGGGGTACTTGGTGGCGTGCAGGCCGTGGCCCTCGATAAAGCCGGCGCACTGGGCGATGGCCTGGCCATGGCTGTAGACCTCGCGCACGTCGGCGAGCTTGGTGCCGGGTTTGACGAGCAGGTTGTGATCGATCTTGAGCCGCAGCGAGCGCACGATGTGGAAGTCGAACTGGGCGAGAAGATCGTAGACGGCGTTGACCGAGCCAGCGGTTGAGTTTTCGATGGGCAGCACGCCAAACTCGCAAAAGCCGTCGCGCACGGCGCGCATAACGCCTTCAAAGGTCTCAAAGAACGCAATATCGGGCACGTCGAAGAGCTTGCACGCGGCGATCTGGCTGTAGGCGCCTTCGACGCCCTGGCAGGCGACGGTGGCCGTCTGGGGGAAGGGCGTGTCAAAGGCCGTGGCCGTGGCATGGGCCTTTTGCGACACGGTGATGCCCTTGAGCTCGTTGATGTAGCGCTGCTGCTCGGCCTTGCTCATGCTCATGAGAAGGCGGAACAGGGTGATGGTTTGAGCTTCGTAGCGCTCGGGTGCTCGGCTGGCGAGGTTGTTGAGTTTGGAGCGCTCGCGGGCGGGGTCAAAGACGGCCTTGCCCATCTCGATCTTTGATTTGGCGACCTCGGTGGCAATGTCCATGCGCTCGACAAAGCTGTTGAGCAAGGCGGTATCGATGCCATCGATGGCCTGGCGAATATCGGCAAGGTCCATGGAGACCCCTTTCGTGAATCGTTGCCTGGGGTAGCTAATTTGGGACGGGGCTTTTTTAGCTACCCTTTGACTGGTGGCGAATCGATGGGTGCCGGGGCAAATACTCACTGGCATATGGGGGTAGCTAAAAAAGCCCCGTCCCAAATTAGCTACCCTCGGGGTGGGTGGGCTAAAGCTGGGCGGCGTCTTCTAGGAGGGCGTCCCAGATGGCCAGCGCCGCGGCTGCTTCGGCTACGGGGACGGCGCGCGGGACGATGCAGGGGTCGTGGCGGCCGTGGACCGAGAGCTCCGCATTTTCCATGGCGTCCATGTCCACGGTCTGCTGCTCGAGACCGATGGAGGGCGTCGGCTTTACGGCCATCCGCCACATGACGGGTGCGCCGGTGGAGATGCCGCCCAGGATGCCGCCGGCGTTGTTGGACTCGACCGCAATCTCGCCGGTCTCGGCATCAACGCGATACGGGTCGTTGTTCTCGCTGCCGCGCATGGCGGCCACGGCAAAGCCCATACCAAACTCCACGCCCTTTACGGCGGGAATGCCAAACGCGATCTGCGCGATGCGGTTCTCGATGCCGTCGAACATGGGGTCGCCGATGCCCGCGGGAAGGCCGTAGATGCCGCACTCCACGATGCCACCGATGCTATCGAGCTCATCGCGTGCGGCGAGAATCTCCTCGCGCATACGGCCGGCAGCTGCCGCGTCGATGCACGGTAGGTCGTTCGAAAGGATCGCCTTGCGGTCGGCCTCGCGATAGACCATGTCGTCCATGGGCAGATCCGAGATGCCACCAATCTGAGCCACGTGAGCCATCACCCGAATACCGCGGGCCTCGAGTGCCTGCAGCGCAATACCGCCGGCGATGCACAAGGGTGCCGTAAGACGTCCAGAGAAATGCCCGCCGCCGGCGACATCGTGCATGTTGTGGTATTTCACGCGCGCGGGGTAGTCCGCATGCCCCGGGCGGGGCTTGCGGCGCAGCTCGGAATAGTCCTTGGAGCGCGTGTTGGTGTTCTCGATAATCGCGGCTATAGGTGCGCCGGTGGTGTGCCCATCGACCACACCGGCAATGATGTGCGCGGCGTCGGCCTCGCGGCGCTTGGTCGCGGTCTCGTCGCGACCGGGGGCGCGACGATCGAGGAAGGCCTGCAGCTGCTCCTGGTCAACGGCGATACCTGCCGGAATGCCGTCGAACGAGCAGCCGATGGCGGGGGAGTGCGACTGGCCGAAGATGCTTAAGTGCAAAACGTTGCCAAAGGTCGAGGACATGCTACTCCTCCTCGAGCGTGACCTTGCCGCCCAGCAGGCGGTAGTGGTCAAAGAAATCGGGATAGGACTTGTTGACAGCCTCGGCGCCGTGAATTACGACCTCGCCGGTGGCACGGCTTGCAGCGATGGCGGCCATCATGGCGATGCGGTGGTCGTTGTGCGAATCGACCTCGCCGCCGGTAAAGGCGTCGACGCCCTTGATGATGAGGTCGTCACCGGCAATGCGCACCTGCGCGCCCAGCGCGGTGAGCTCACGGGTGGTGGTAGCCAAGCGATCGGATTCCTTAATGCGTAGGCGGGCGCAATCGCGGATGAACGTGCGGCCTTGTGCCAGCGATGCCACGGCAGAGATAACGGGCACCAGGTCGGGGATGTCGTGCGCGCTCATCTCAAAGCCTGCGAGCTTATCGGACTGCACGGTGGCGGCGTTGGTGGAGCGCACGATGCGGGCGCCAAAGCGCGAGAGCGCGGCAAGCACGTTGCGGTCGCCCTGGGCGGAGCTCAGCGACACGCCCTCCACGGTGATGGGGTCGGAGCCGATGGCGCCGGCGCACAGCCAAAAGGCGGCGTTGGACCAGTCGCCCTCGACAGCCACGCTGCCGGGCGTGCGGTACGAGCCGCTGCTCACGCGGAAGTTCGTGACCTCGGGCTTGCCATTCTTGGCGGGGATGCGCTCGACGTTGACCTCGACGCCAAACGCCTTCATGGCCTGGATGGTCAGGTTGATATAGGGACGGCTCTCGATGAGCCCGGTCACCTGCACGCAGGAGGGCTGGGCCAGCAGCGGGGCTGCCAACAGTAGACCGGAGATGTACTGTGAGCTCACATTGCCCGGCAGGATAAAAGTACCCGGGCGCATGCGGCCGCTCGTCTTGAGCGGAAAGCCGCCCAGGCCCTGCAGGTCGCAGCCGGCGGCGATGATCTCGTCGGAGAGCGGGGAGAGCGGGCGGGCGCCCAGACGGCCCTGGCCCACAAACGTGGCCTCTGCCCCCAGCGCGCAGGCGACGGGCAGCATAAAGCGGAGCGTGGAGCCGCTCTCGCCGCAGTCGAGCGTGCCGCCGGCAAGTGCTTTGAGCAGGCCAAACTCAATACTCTTCATAGTGGGATGGACTTGGAAGCCATCCTCGACGGTTTCGATGCGGGCGCCGAGCGCCGTGAGGCAGCGCACCGTGGCCTCGATATCGGCGCAGGTGGTGTTGCAGGTCACATGCGTCTCTCCGTTGGCAAGGGCGGCGCAGATGATCAGGCGGTGCGCCATCGACTTGGATGCGATGGCGGGGACGGTGCCCTTGAGTGGGGACGGAGTGATGCGGGCTAGCATGCGGAGGCGTCTCCCTTCTGGCCGAGGCCCTCGGCAATTAAATCATGAAAGGCGGAAAGCGGCGTGCGGTCGATGCTGCAGCGGCCAATGTCGTGTGGAATCACCAGGTCGATGGTGTCACCGGCGCGTTTTTTGTCGTGCAGCGCCTCGGCAAAGACGGCGTCGGCGGAAAGCGAGCAGCGGGTCTTGAGACCGTGGCGGGCGCAGAGCTCCTCAATACGTGCGGGCAGCGCGGCGTCGCAGATGCCATGAAGCGCTGCGGCGCGCGTGATGATGCCCATGCCGATCGACACGCAGTTGCCATGTCCCAGCTCAAAGTGCTCGCAGGCCTCGACAGCGTGTCCAGCGCTGTGTCCAAAGTTGAGCAGCTTGCGCTGGTTGGTCTCGCGCTCATCGGCGACAACCACGGCGCGTTTAATGTCGATATTGCGGGCGATGATGAGCGCCACACGGGCAACGTCGCGGTTGAGGAGCTCCAGCGTGAGCGGGGTCTTCTCCAACTCGGTGAAAAGCTCGGGGTCGGCGATCACGGCGTGTTTGACGACCTCTCCGCAGCCGTCGGCGAACTGCTCGGGCGTGAGGGTGGCGAGACACCCCACGTCGGCAATAACCACACTCGGCTGCCAAAAGGCGCCGGCCAGGTTTTTGCCGGCAGCTAGGTCGATGGCCGTCTTGCCGCCCACCGACGAATCGACCATGGCGAGCAGGCTCGTGGGGATCTGCACAAACTTGCAGCCGCGCATGTAGGTGGCGGCCACAAAGCCAGCCACGTCGCCTACAACGCCGCCGCCGAGCGCCACGATCACGTCGGAGCGCGAGAGCTCGTGCTCGGCCACAAACTCCAAGATGTTGATGTAGGTCTCGGCGCGCTTGTGGGCCTCGCCGGCCTCGAAGGTGCAGACACTCACCGTATAGCCCGCAGCCTCCAGGCTCTGCTTAACAGGCATTTGGTAGAGCGGGCCCACGTTGGTGTCCGTCACGATGACGGCTTTGGTACCGCCGGCGGTGGCGCGGACGAGCGGGCCCGCCTGCTCCAGCAAAAACGTGCCGACGTGCACCTGGTAGGGGCGCGCGGTGTCGATATCGATGGTAATCGCCATAAGCTTTGGTCCTTTCGACCTGGCGTGATAGGTGGTCTAGTGGGCGGCCTCGTCGTCGAGCGCGCGCTTGATGCGGTCGCCCTCGGCAAGGAGATTCTCAAGATAGCGCTGGTCGCGGTCCTTGAGCGCGCGGCTGTAGGCGCCAAGCGACTCGATCAGATGGTCGATCTCAAAGGCAAGTGCGTCGGCGTCGTCGATCATGAGCTCCGACCACATCTGCGGGTTGAGGTGCGCCACGCGGGTAAGGTCGCGGTAGCTTCCGGCCGAAAAACCGTGGTGAACCTGGGCAGTCGGGCTTTTGACGTAGGCGTTTGAGACGACGTGTGCGAGCTGGCTCGTAAAGGCGATCACGCGGTCGTGCTCGGCGGCGGTGGTCACGCTGAACTTGCCAAACCCTAAGGGGCGCACCATCTCTCGCACCTGGCCTAAAAGCTCCAGCTTGAGCGCATCGTCCACCGCGGGCGGCACGAGCACGAGTGGCGCGCCCTGGAACAGGTCGGCACGGGAGTGAGCGTAGCCCGAGTACTGGGTGCCCGCCATGGGGTGCGCGCCCACAAAGTAAAACCCGTACTCGCGGGCGAGTTCGAAGGCACGCTCGCACACGATGCCCTTCACGCCCACGGTGTCAATCACCACGGGCCCCATGATGGCCTCGGTATCGGTGGCATCGGCGAGTGCTTGGGCGTGCGCCTCGAGCCACTCGATGCAGGCCTCGGGGTAACAGGCCAGCACGATGATGTCGCACTCGCCGAGCGTCTCGTCGTTGAGCTCGCCGGCGACGGTGCCCATGCTGGCGGCCGTCATGACGTCATCGTCGGGGTCCCAGGCCAGCACGCGGACGCCCGCCTGCGCATAGCCGCGGGCAAAGCTGCCGCCGATCAGACCCAGGCCCACAACGCCGGCGCATTTGGGGCCGCCCTGGTTAACGCGTGCGTTTCTTACCGTACCCATGGGCTACTCCATGGTCTCTTGGCAGACGACCTCGCGGATGGCGCGGATACGGCGCATGGTGTCGTCGAACTGGTCGGGGGTGAGGGCCTGGGCGCCGTCGGACCACGCGCGGCTGGGCTCGTCGTGGACCTCGATCTCCAGACCGTTGGCGCCGCAGGCGGTCGCGGCGAGCGCCATGGGTTCAACGTAGCGGGTGTAGCCGGTCGCATGGCTGGGGTCGGCCACGACGGGCAGGTGCGACAGGTGGTGCAGCACCGGCACGGCGTTGAGGTCGAAGGTGTTGCGGGTGCGGGTCTCGAAGGTGCGAATGCCGCGCTCGCACAGGATGACGTTGTCGTTGCCCTCGCTCATGATGTACTCGGCAGCCATGAGCAGCTCGTCGACGGTGCCGGACATGCCGCGCTTGAGCAGAATCGGGGTCTTGGTCTTGCCTACCTCCTTGAGCAGGGGGAAGTTCTGGGCGTTGCGGGCGCCGATCTGCATGACGTCAATCTTCTTATCCAAGAAGACCTGCACGTCGCGCGGGTCCATGATCTCGGTGACGATCGGCATGTCGAGCTCGGCCGAGGCCTCGCATAGCAGGTCCAGGCCGGCGGGGCCCATGCCCTGGTAGGCGTAAGGGGAGGTGCGGGGCTTGTAGGCACCGCCTCGCAGCATCGTGGCGCCGGCGGCCTTTACGCGACGGGCGATGCGAATGAGGTTTTCGCCCTCGACGGAACAGGGTCCGGCGATGACCTGGAACTGGTCGCCGCCGATCTTGATGCCGTGGCCGCAGTCGATGACGGAGTCCTCGGGGTGAAACTTGCGGTTGGCACGCTTGAACGGCTCGGAGACGCGCTGCACACGCTCGACGACGTCCATGGACTCGAGCAGGAACGGGTCGATCTTGGTCGTATCGCCCACCAGGCCGATGATGGTCTCGTTCTCGCCGCGCGACACGTCGGTTTTGAGACCCTTCTTCTCAATCCAGCTGACGATGTGGCCGATGGCCTCATCGCTTGCGCTCCGCTTTAAAATTGCAATCATGGTGTGCCTCTCACCTCGATGGATAACCCTTGCAAAAACGGCCCGCAGTGCGAGCCGTATCATATGGTGCATGAGAGTTTATACTAATTATTTCACTTTTGCGTCCTAAAGTGAGCCGTTGCGCTTCGTCTCCCACGTAATTGCAGAGCTTTTTCTATTATGTTGTTAGCTCGTGGCGCACTTGGGTATAATGCCAACCGTTGGCCCTATTAGCTCAGGGGATTAGAGCGTCTGCCTCCGGAGCAGAAGGCCGTTGGTTCGAATCCAACATGGGGCACCATCGAACGTAAGACCGTCCGAACCTCGCATGGTCCGGGCGGTTTTTCTTATACCGACGCGACGTGATAGGACGTGGTATGGCAACGACGGATATCGAGCGCGGACTTTCGACCGCCGAGGTCGAGGAGCGCATTGCCGCCGGCAAGATCAACCGCAACATGGAGCTCAAGACCAAATCGGTTCGTGAGCTTATCATCGAAAATCTCTGCACGCTGTTCAATCTGATCAACGTGGTTTTAGCGATTTTGGTCATTATGACCGGATCGTTTAAGAACCTGACGTTCCTGTTCGTGGTGTTCCTCAATACCGCCATTGGCGTCATCCAGTCCATGCGCTCCAAAAAGATGGTTGACAAGCTCACGCTCCTCACTTCTAAGAAGGCCATCGCGGTGCGCGACGGCGCCGAGGTGGAGCTCGACTTGGACCAGATCGTGCTCGACGACATCATTCGTCTGGGGCGCGGGGACCAGATACCTGCCGACGCCGTGGTGGTATCGGGCGAGGCGCTCGTTAACGAAAGTCTGCTGACGGGCGAGAGCGACCTTATTAAGAAGCAACCTGGTTCCGAGCTCATGAGCGGCAGCTTTATAGACTCGGGCCTGTTGCGTGCCCGCGTGGTCCATGTTGGTGCGGATAACTATGTGGCCAAGATCAACAACGAGGCCAAGTACGTCAAAAAGGTCAATTCCGAGATCATGAACGCGCTCAACGCCATCGTGCGTTTTGCGAGCGTCATTATGATTCCGCTCGGTCTGGCCTTGTTTGCCTCGAGTGTAAGTGGGTTGTGGGACGCCGCCGGTACCCCGGGCGATAGCGCGCTTTCGTGGTGCTTTTCCGAGCTGCTGGCCGGTCGCGTGCCTTCGTCGGCGCTGCTGTCCACGGTGGGCGCTCTTTTGGGCATGATTCCACAGGGCCTGGTGCTGCTGACCTCGTCAGTGCTTGCCATCGCCACGGTGCGCCTGGCGCGCCGCAAGGTACTCGCGCAGCAGCTCTATTGCATCGAGACGCTCGCGCGCGTCGACGTGCTGTGCCTGGACAAGACGGGCACTATCACGTCGGGTCGCATGGAGGTCGAGGGCACCTATCCGTTGCCCGTTGAGGGCGTGGGCTTGGCCCCGGACGAGGCACCTGTCCCCGTCGATACTACCGTGCTCGATTTTGCGCTTGCCAATGTCGCGCGCGCGACCTCGGCTGATGCCAATGAGACCTGCCAGGCGCTGCTCAACTACTACGCCGACCGCCCGGTCGAGGTGTCCGAGCCGCTGTCGGTCATTCCGTTCTCGTCGTCCAAAAAGTGGAGCGGCGCCTCGTTTGCACAGGGCTCCTATGTGATGGGTGCGGCGCAATTTGTGCTTTCGGAGCGTATCTTTGCGCAGGTCGAAAATCGTGTGGCCGAGCTTGCCGACACCTGCCGCGTACTTGTGGTGGCCCGTGTGGACGGCTTTACGCCCGATGGCGATATGGTGGGCGAGGCCGAGCCCGTGGGCTTTGTGACCATTCGCGATGAGATTCGCACTTCGGCCGCCGAGACCATCGGCTACTTTAACGAGCAGGGTGTGACCCTTAACGTGATCAGTGGCGACGACCCTCGTACGGTGTCGTCGATCGCGCGCGTGGTGGGCGTGCCGGGGGCGGACGCTTATGTGGACGCCACGACGCTCGATACGCCGTCCAAGATTGATGCGGCGGTGGACCGCTATCACGTCTTTGGCCGCGTGACCCCGCAGCAGAAGCGCGAGCTCGTGCAGGCGCTCAAGCGTCGCGGCCATACCGTTGCCATGACGGGCGACGGCGTCAACGATGTGCTGGCACTCAAGGAGGCGGACTGCTCCGTGGCCATGGCCGCCGGTTCCGACGCCGCACGCAACGTGGCCGAGATCGTGCTGGTCGATAACGACTTTGCCTCGATGCCTGCCGTGGTGGCCGAGGGCCGTCGCTCCATCAACAACCTGCAGCGTTCGGCCTCGCTGTTCCTGACCAAGACGCTGTTCTCGATGGGCCTGGCGGCACTGTGCATCGCGCTGCCGCCGTATCCCTTTGAGCCAATCCAGATGACGCTCATTAACTTCTTCTGCATCGGCGCGCCGGGCTTTGTGCTGGGCCTTGAGCCCAACAATGCCCGCGTGAAGGGGTCATTCTTGATCAACGTGCTCAAGCGCGCGCTGCCGGCATCGGTTGCAGTCATTTTGGCGGCGGCGCTCGATATCTTTGTGGCGCGCGTGTTTGGCTTTAGCCAGCTCACGCTGTCGACGATGTGCCTTCTCACGTCGTGTGCGGCAAGCGTGAGCCTGATCTGGCGTATCTCACAGCCGCTCACACCCTTGCGCGTGATGCTCTTTGTATTTGTCGTCGTCGGCATCTTGGTGGGCGTTATCGGATTCCCCGAGCTGCTGTCTATCGCCAACTTGTCGATGGGCGAGGCAATTATCCTTCTGGTGATTGTGGTCTTTACTTGCAGCGTGTTCTTTAAACTCGCCTCGATGATGGATTCGCTTAAGCCGCGTCGCCGTCATGCCGCCACTGGCTTTGGCCGCGGCGTGCGCGTTCGCTTGGGCCGCGGTGGCGGCAAGGTGAGCTCGACGGGCTCGACGGCCGAGCGTTTTGCCAAGCGCGTCGCCGCCGACATGGCGCAGCGCCGCGAGGAGCGTACGACCCGTGAGGCCGAGGCCCGAGCGCTCGAGGGCGTGGAAAAGACCCAGCCTAAGAAAAAGAAGGGCGCGGGCGTCAAGCGCTCGCGTGTGACCAAGTCCGCGCAGGGCATTAAGGTCTCGATGCCGAGCAAAAAGAAGAAGAAGTAACCGCACCTCACAGGGTAGCTAATTTGGGACGGGGCTTTTTTAGCTACCCGGCTGATGACGCGATCTATTTGGCCGATTGGCGGCCAGGGCAGCTAAAAAAGCCCCGTCCCAAATTAGCTACCCTGCGATGTTGAATTGGTGCCCTGTGCCTTTAGGGGCGTAGCGATGTTATGCTCTAACTTCGATGGTTCGAATGATTCCGAAAAGAGGATGCCGTGATTTGCCCGCATTGTCTCAAGACCATAGAGGACGGCTCCTCGTTCTGCCCCTATTGCAATGCCTATGTTGGCCCGGGCGATGGCCCCGAGCACACCGAGTTTGTGTTCTGCGAAGGCTGCGGTGCCCGTCTGTCGCCGCATGACCGCACCTGTTCCAAGTGCGGGCGCCCTGCCCCGGGCATTCTATCCGAGGATGCGGCCGCATCCGACCTGGCTGCTGGGCGCACGGCTGGTTTTCCCCGCCTGACGCAGGAGCAGATCGATACCGAGGTACCCCATGCGCCGGCCTCTGCCGCCGCGGTACTTTCCGATGCCGCCGATCCCAATGAGACCTGCGTGCTGCCGGCTTTCGACAGGGATTTTGGCATTCCCAAGGTCGATATTCCGCTGCCGGTGTCCCTTCGTGACGACGCTCAGTCCAAAAATCAAAAACCCAAGCGCAAGGTGCATCCTGACGAGGATGCCTACCACAAGCACAAGCGCCGTATTCCCAAGCCGCTCATCGTCATCGCGTTGCTCGCTGCCGTGTGCGGCAGTGCCTATTGGTTTGTGACGTCGGACCCCATGGGCGTTATGCCGGGCTTTTACGACCAGTTTGGCCAGGCCGCCAAGACGACGTTCCCCTCGCGCCAGAAGGGCGAGGCTACCGAGGAAGAGACCAAGTCCGACGATACCGCCGAGGTGGTCCAGGAGGAGACCGTCCTTTCCGACGACCAGCTCTATACCAAGCTCGACGGTCTGTATCGGACCATCGTGTCGTATGGCGACGATGATCAGATCGGCGAGGTTGTCGACTCGTTTAACAGCGGGTACCTGCGCACGCCGCTCTCCACGCGTCAGGAGCTGTCGCAGAGCGCTTATGCCCTGCGCGACCAGATCAAAAAGACCCAAGACGAGCTCAACAACCTTAAGGTGCAAGATGATACCGTCTACGCGGAGGATATCGAGCACCTCAAGCAGCTTGCCGAGTGGATGTACGAGCGCGTCGACATGATCTGCCAGAGCTGGGATATCTCGCTGTCCATTCCCGATGGCGAGTCGCTGAGCGCACGCCAGAGTGAAATCTTGGCGCCCATCGCACAGGGCGGCAACAGCGCCCTTAACCAGTACGATGCCAATGTGAGCGCCTGGAAGCCGCAGCCGCGTTCGTAATTTGTTGCCCTCCGACGGCATAACCTGCGTGCGCAATTGATGGAAGCCCGTGCTTATTGCTACAATTCGTACAAATATGCTTTAAACGCACGAGGAAGGAACCACATGTTTGGTTTTAAGAAAGAGCTTTATACGCCCGAGTACCAGCTCGCTGGTGACGAGTGTGCGATCATCGAGACGTCGAAGGGTACGATCAAGGTCAAATTTGACGGCGAGGGCGCTCCCATCCATGTGGCGAACTTCTGCGAGCTTTCCACCATGGGCTTTTATGACGGCCTTAAGTTTCACCGCTATGTGCCCGGCTTTGTGATCCAGGGCGGCGACCCCAATACCCGCGATATGTCCGGCGCTGACGTCGCCGCCGGCCTTGAGGGCCCCGACGGTATGCCCGGCACCGGTGGCCCCGGCTACTGCATCAAGGGAGAGTTTGCCACCAACCCGCGCAACAGCCATGTGGACGGTGCGCTTGCCATGGCGCGTTCTATGGATCCCGATTCCGCGGGCTCCCAGTTCTACTTCTGCCTGGGTGCCCAGCACAATCTGGATTCCGGTTACACCGTCTTTGGCACCACGGTCGAGGGCCTCGACGTGATTTCGCAGCTGCGTGCCGGCGACGAGATCGTCCATGTCGAGATCGTTCACGAGTAAAAGGGGACTTCCTTGAATAGCCAGTTGATTCAACAGGGTCGAGCCGCTTATCGTGCGGGCGACTTTTCTGCAGCCGCTCAGATGCTCGGTGCGGCAAAGACCCCCGGCGAGATCATGGGCGAGGCCGACCATCTGCGTGGCAACGCTCTGATGCACCTGGGTATGTACGCCGAGGCTGCCGAGGCGTACGCGGCTGCCCTCAACGACGGCACCTATGGAAAGCGCGGCGCGCTGCTCACCAACCGCGGCAAGGCGCTCGCTGCCGTGGGTGACTATGTGACCGCAGCCCAGGCGTTCTCCGCCGCAACGCAGGATGCTTCCTATGCCACGCCGTTTAAGGCCTATCTGGGTCTTGGCAACGCGCTGTTCCAGTCGGGCGATTTCGCCAATGCAGGCACTGCCTTCCGCCAGGCCGCCATCGATGGCGCCAATCCAGCCCCCGCGGCCGCCCTTGGCGAACTCGGCCGCTGCTTCATCAAACTTGGCCGACCGGCGGACGCCGTGGAGACCTATCGCACGGCCATCGACTTTGCCGGTCCGCGCGATGACACGCGTGCGCTTAACGCGGGTATGGGCGAGGCGCTTTCTGCCGCGGGTCGTCCTTCCGAGGCGCTCGATGCCTTTAATGCCGCCACCGCCGACGGCATCTATCAGCTCACGCCCGAGCAGGCCGATGAGCTTGCCCGCGTGCACGATTCACTTGCCGCGCTTTCGGCCCAGACCGCCATGGCCATGGCCACGGCCCCGGCGCCCGCCATGGAAACGACTGCTGTCGATTCGCTCGATCCCACGGGTGCCACTGGCCAGTTTATGCCCGATCCGTCCGACACGGGCTTCTTTACGCTGTCCGAGTCCGAGATGGTCCAGCAGGATCGTCAGGACCGCAAGCAGGCCAAGGTCCGTCGTCGCCATCGCCATACGGGCCTCAAGGTCTTCCTGGTTTTGCTTCTGCTGATTGTTCTTGCCGCGGGCGGTTTGGGCTTTGCCTACACGCGCGGCATGGGTATCCCCTCGCAGGAGTCCGTCATCACCGATCTGTTCCAGGCTGCCGGCGACGGTGATACCGCCAAGGCCGAGTCCTGCTTGGCCTCCAGCCTGTCCGAGGACGCCAAGGCGATGATTATCTCCTCGATCCCGCAGGGCGCCACCGTCTCCGTTGAAGGTATGGACCAGTCCATGACCGAGACCACCGCGAAGGTGAAAGCTTCGCTGTCCAAGGGCGGCGAGCAGGAATATACCGTCAAATTCGTGCGCTCCGATAACCATATCGGCTGGGCGGTATCTTCGCTCGACATCGATTTCTCGGCCGCTGACAACCAGTAGTGACCTTATGAGATTTGGCGCTGCCCGGTGCTTCACCGCAAGTGAGGTGCCGGGCTTGCGCTAGTATGATGGGCTAGTAGTTTTCCAGCAATCATCCAACACATCAGGAGTTGCGTTGTTTTCTTTGATGGACATGTTCTTCGGTAGCTATGCGGGCGATCTAGCCATCGACCTCGGCACCGCCAATACGCTTGTCTCCGTGCGCGGCAAGGGCATCGTCATTCGCGAGCCTTCCGTCGTCGCCATCGACAAAAACGACGAGCGCATCCTTGCAGTCGGTATCGAGGCTAAGCGTATGCTTGGCCGTACGCCCGGCAACATTGTGGCCGTGCGTCCTCTTAAGGATGGCGTCATCGCCGACTTCGATGTCACCGAGGCCATGCTTCGCTACTTCATTGATAAGGCTTCCGAGAAGCGCTATCCGTGGACCCCTCGTCCGCGCGTCGTCGTATGCGTTCCCTCTGGTGTCACGTCGGTCGAGAAGCGCGCCGTGTTCGAGGCTACGATCCAGGCTGGCGCTCGCCAGGCCTATCTGATCGAGGAGCCTATGGCCGCGGCTATCGGTGCTGACTTGCCTGTCGAGGAGCCGACCGGCTCCATGGTCATCGATATCGGTGGCGGCACCACCGAGGTTGCCGTTATCGCCATGGGCGGTATCGTCGTATCGCAGTCCATCCGCATTGCCGGCGACGAGTTCGATCAGGCTATCCTCACGCATGTTCGCGATGCCTACAATTTGGCCATCGGCGAGCGCACGGCCGAGGACATTAAGATTAAGGTCGGCTCTGCCGTGCCGCTCAAGGACGAGCTCGACGTCGAGGTCAATGGCCGCGACGTGATCACGGGTCTGCCCAAAACCGTGCGCATCGAGAGCGAGGAGATTCGTCGTGCGCTCAATAAGCCGCTCGACGAGATGGCCAAGGCCGTTAAGGACGCACTCGACGCCACGCCGCCCGATCTTGCCTCGGACCTTATGTACTACGGCATTCTGTTGACCGGCGGCGGAGCGCTGCTGCGCGGCCTCGACGTCCGCTTGCGCGATGAGACAGGCGTTTCGGTCAACGTGAGCCCCACGGCGCTCGACAACGTCGTAAACGGTTGCGCCCGCGTGCTCGAGGCCAACGCGTTTGACGGCGGTTTCGTCCAGACCAATGCTTAATTTCCAAAAGGTGGATTCCATTTGGCACGATCTTCGGGTTTCTCTTCAAATCTGAATACCAAACGACAATCAACGGGTATGCGCCCGTTGATTGTTTTCAGCCTGATTTCTGTGTTGCTGCTCACGTTTTACATTCGAGAGGGCGAGGCCGGGCCGATACATGCCGTGCGTTCGGGCGTCACGACAATCACCTCTCCGGTGCGTTTCGTTGGCTCGGCGGTGGCGGCGCCATTCAATGCCATCGGCAACGTGTTCTCCAACCTCACCGCTTCGCAGGAGTCGCTCGACGACCTTAAAAAGCAAAACGAGGTTCTCACTTCCAAGGTCGCGGAGCTTTCCGAGGCCCAAAAGACCGCTGAGCGTCTTGAGGGTCTGGTGGGTCTGCAGTCGACCTATAACCTCAAGTCCACTGCGGCTCGTATTGTCGGAGCCTCGGGTGACGCCTGGACGTCGACCGTCTCCATCGATAAGGGTTCTGCCGACGGGCTTACCATCAACATGCCCGTGACGAGCTCGGCCGGCGTCATCGGCCAGATTATCGAGGTTTCGGCCAAGACATCGACCGTGCGCCTGATTGGCGACGAGAACTCTGGTGTGTCCGCCATGGTGCAGGACACGCGCGCACAAGGCATGCTACAGGGCCAGCCCGATGGCACGCTGCGTCTTGAGTACGTGAGCGTCGACTCCGATGTTAAGGTGGGCGATATCATCGTGACCTCGGGCATCGGTGGCGTGTTCCCCAAGGGACTGCCGCTTGGCACCGTGTCTTCGGTCGAGAAGTCGGCTAACGACGTGTACTACACCATTGTGGTGCGCGCGCAGACCACGGCCGAAAATAACGAGGAAGTGCTCGTCATCACCTCGCTCACCGACGAGCAGTCGGCTTCGGACGATGATGTGAGCTCGGCCAATAGTGCCCCGCAGGGCTCGTCGCGCGATGCCGCGACTCAGTCTAAGGACGAGAAATCGGATGATGATTCCGACACGGCCGAAGCGTCCGATTCTGGATCGAGCGAATAGGGAGGCATGTCCATGGATCTACACGAGCAGGGGACTGGCTCCCGCGCCTTTGCAATCGCCGCTATCGTCTGCGTGCTGCTGCAGGCGGGACTGGCACCGCAAATCTCCATCGCGGGCGGTCGCGTCAACTTTATGATCATCTTGGTGTGCCTGGCCGTGTTTTCGGGCGACCCTACGCGTGCCGTCGTGTGCGGCTTTTGCAGCGGTCTGTTTTACGACCTTTCCGCCGCCGTGCCGGTGGGCGTTATGTCGCTGCTGCTGACCGTGGGCAGTTTTGCTTTGGTGCACAGCGCGGCTGGTCAGACGGGCGGCTCGCCGAGCGCGCGCGGCATTACCGTGGGCGCCTTTGCGCTTGCCATTAACGTGGTCTACAGCATCATCTTGCTGTTTATGGGTCTGGAGACGAGCTTTGTGGTGGCCATCTTTGGGCACGCTCTGCCGTCCTCGATCCTGACGGGCTTGATTGCCATTCCGTTTTTGATGTCCGGTGCCGCTCCGCAGTCTGGCTATGGGTTCTCCGCGCGCGGTGGGCGTCAGACGGGCATGCGCTTTAAGCCCAAGACCCGTAAGCTCAAATAGGGGAGGCCTCAAGATGTCTTCCCAGTTGACGGTTGTTGTCGCCGGTATCGCGCTGGTCGTGGCCATTGTGGTCGCGCTGGTCATCATGCGCCGCGGCGACTCCCGCTTTACCTACGACACACAGCACGGAACGGCCCCGCGCGCCACCGAGGGCGAGGGCAATACGGCCGCCACGGCCTTCAAGGGCCGTTTTTCCATCCTCACCACGGGTGTGGGTGCCATGTTTGCCGCGCTTGCCGTTAAGCTGTGGGGCATGCAGATGGTCTCGTCGGACTACTACGACAAGCAGGCTAAGAGCAATCAGACCCGTACCGTTACCACGCCGGCCGTGCGTGGCCGCATCTTGGACCGCAACGGCGTCGCACTGGTGCAAAACCGCCCCTCGCTCGCCGTCGTCGCCTATCGCGATCTTGCCGACGATAAGGTGCTGGTGCGTCATCTTGCCAACGTGCTCGGCATGCCGTATGTCGCGGTGCTGCGCAACATCCAGGACAATTCCGAGGGCGCGCAGAGCCTGCATACGATCGCGACTGACGTGCGCCGCTCTACCGTCGCCTACATTCAGGAGCACGCCGGTGAGTTTCCCGGCGTGAAGATCGCCGAGCGCACCGAGCGCCAGTACCCGTATGGCGAGACCGCCTGCCATATTTTGGGCTATACCGGCACCATTACCTCCGAGCAGCTCGAGGCGCAGAACAAGAAGTCGTCGGACGGCAACGAAAGCGCGGCTGGCCAGATCTCGTATCAATCGGGCGATATTGTGGGTCAGGCGGGCGTAGAGATTTACTACGAAAATCTGCTGCAGGGTATTCGCGGTGAGCAGACCGTGAAAGTTGACGCCTCGGGTAACGTTACCGGTCAAGCCGGCGCCGTTCCCGCCAAGGCCGGTTCTGACATTAAGCTTACGCTCGATCTTAAGATTCAACAGGCCTGCGAGACGGCTCTGGCGAATGCCATTGAGCTTGCCAAGACTACGGGCCATAGCAATGCCGGCAACGGTGCCGTGGTGTGCCTTGACCCCAACAACGGCGAGATCCTGGGCATGGCAAGCGAACCCAAGTTTGATCCTTCTGTCTTTATCGGCGGCGTTTCCAATGACGTGTGGACCGAGCTTAACGATGACGAGGGCTCGCATCCGCTGCTCAACCGCGCCATTAGCGGCCAGTACATGTCCGCCTCGACCATCAAACCCCTCTCGGCGTTGGCTGGCCTCGAATTTGGCACGTACACTTCGAGTCAAACGACCAACTGCACGGGATATTGGACCGGCTTGGGCAAATCTTGGGGAAAGTACTGCTGGCTGCACTCCGGCCACGGCACGATGACGCTGCAGTCCGGTATCGCCAACTCCTGCGACCCCGTGTTCTACGATATGGGCAAGGCCTTTTTCTACAACGACCAGCATCCCGAAGGCCTGCAAGAGGTCTTTCGCCGTTGGGGCCTGGGCAAGACCTGCGGCATCGACCTGCCGAGTGAGGGCGCGGGCCGCATTCCCGATGCAGAGTGGAAAGAGTCGTACTTTACCGACGCCTCGGCCGAGGACCGCAAGTGGAATGCCGGCGATATGACCAACATCGCCATCGGCCAGGGCGACATTCTGGTGACACCGCTGCAGATGGCCTGCGCCTACATGGGTATTGCCAACGGCGGCAAACAGTATGTGCCGCATGTGTTCTTGTCTGCTGTCTCGCGTGATGGCGACGGCGATGCCTACAAGTACAACGGCAAGGGCAAAAAGAAGCGCCTTGAGGCCCAAATTAACAACGATGCCGATCTTGCGCTGGTCCGCAACGGCATGCACGATGTGATTTACTCGGCGTCGACTTCGACCGCCGCGCACTTTAACTCCCTGACTCCTACGGTCTACGGCAAGTCCGGCACGGGCGAGAAGAGCGGCGAGGATGATTACGCGTGGTTTTGCGCCTACGCGCCGGCCGATGACCCCAAGTACGTGATCGCCACTGTCTTGGAACAGGGCGGTGGCGGCTCCGATACCGCGCTGCACGTTGTGCGCGATGTCCTCGGTGCGATTTATGACGAGCCTGACACGTCGACGGCCACGGGCGATTCCTCGGTTCGATAGGAGGTTGCGATGGACTTTTCGCTGGCGGACCTGTTCCGCTCAACCAAAACCGGCTCTCGCAGCAGCCTGGACCGCGTTAACAAGCAGATTTCCGCATCGCGCGGAACGTTTCGCCAAAAGGTGCACGTCGGCGTGCTGTTGGCGACCGTGGCGCTCGTCACCTATGGCGCCATTATTATCTGGTCCGCCTCGCAGTTTAAAGCCGACGCCTCGTTCTCGCGTCACCTGCTGGGTATCGGTATTGGCGCGGTGCTGGCGGTGCTCGTCTGGCGCACCGACCTGCGCGGCATTTCCAACTTTTCGACGGCCCTGCTCGTCATCGACCTCATCGTGATCTTCTCGCCTAAGATTCCGGGCCTGTCCTACACGGGCGGCTTGGGAATGACGGGTTGGATCAAGATTCCCGGTATCGGTTTAACATTCCAGCCCGTTGAGCTTGCCAAGCTCATCACCATCTTCTTTATGGCCACGCTTGGCTCGCAGTACAACGGGCGCATCGATACCGCTCGCGACTACATTAAGCTCTGCGGCATGCTATCCGTTCCGTTTTTGGCCGTCGTCGCCATGGGCGACCTGGGTTCGGGTCTGGTCGTGCTGGTGTCAGGCGCCATCGTCATCTGCATGAGCGGTGCGCGCCGCGAATGGGTGCTGTCGACTTTGGCTCTGCTCGTGGGTTTGGTGGCGCTCGTCCTGGCGCTCGATTCGGTCTTCGATTCGCTGCTCGGCCACGATGTGCTCATTAAGCAGTACCAGATGAATCGTCTGACGGTCTTTATCGACCCCGACAACGCCGATTCGGACGATGCGTATAACCTGCAGCAGTCGTTGATCGCGGTCGGCTCGGGCGGTTTCTTTGGTAAGGGCCTGGGGCATGCGACGCAGTCGGCCGGCGGCTTCCTGCCCGAGTTCCATACCGACTTCGTCTTCGCCTTTTTGTCAGAGACGTTCGGCTTCTGCGGTTCCTTTTTGTTGCTGTGTCTGTACGTACTGCTCATCTTCTCGACGATTCGCGTCGCCTTTAAGTGCGAGTCTCTGTTTCTACGCTTGTCATGCGTGGGTATTGTCGGCATGTGGGCATTTCAGACGTTCGAGAACATCGGCATGTGCATTGGCATGATGCCGATTACCGGTATTCCGCTGCCGTTCATTAGCTTTGGTTCGTCCTCGATGATGATCCAGTTGTTGACGGTGGGTATCGTACAATCCATATGGCGGCATCGTTCGGGCGCCGCGTAACCGCTGGAGGGGTTTGCCATGAAGATTCCCGTGGAAAAGCTGACTCGCGCTTTTAAAATGGGCGCGACCACCAAGAGGGATTCCGATACGCCGGTGCGCGTTTCGGTCTACCTGGATTCGACCGCCTCGCGTTTTTTGGTCGAGACGGTGCGCGATGCCTTTGTGCCGCAGACGACCTCGGGCATTGTCCGCGTTGAGCGTCTGGGGGAGGAGCGTATCGTCCCCAAGACCGATACCGACGTGGTGCTGGTGCTTTCGTGCGGATCTGAGCGCCTTGAGAGTGCTGTACAGGAGCTCGTCATTGCCGGCGCGCCCGTGTGCGTGCTGGCCGAGTCCGCTGTCGAGGTGCCTTTTATCCAGGAGTCCACGCCCATGCTCGGCGTGGTAGCGGCCACCGATAAGACGTATCTGCTCGAGACGCTCGCCCGCTGGATTCTCGTTCGCACGGAAAAGGAGACGGCCTTTGCGGCGAACTTTGCCTTTATGCGCATTGCCGCCGCCAACCGCATCATCACCTCGTGCGCGCTTACCAATATGGCGACGGGCGCGCTGGTGTTTTTGCCGGGGGCCGATTATCCCGTTATGGCGCTGGCGCAGGTTGGCATGCTCTTTGAGCTTGCGGCCATCTTTGGACGCGGCATTAAGCCCGAGCGCGGCTATGAGGTCGCGGGCGTGCTTGCCGGCGGCTTGGTAATGCGCGCCGTCACTCGCGCCCTGGTAAAGCAGACGCCGCATATTGGGTTTGCCGTCAAGGCACTCTCCGCCGCCGTCGGCACCTATGGCATGGGTCGTGCGCTCGTGTCTCTCTACGAGCGCGATATCGACTACAGCCGTGCCAACGAGGTGGTTGCCGCCACGTTCTCGCGCGTCCGCGACCTTGTGACCACGGTTGCCGGCGCTACCCGTCCCATGAATCCTTTTGAGGATGCATCCGATCTCGCTGCTTAGGGGTTTCTTTTGCGCGTTCCATACCAAGACTGTTTTCATTTGATCGAGCCGTTGCTCGCGAAGGTCGAAAAGCCGAGTCGCTATATCGACCACGAGTGGGGTACGCTCTCCAAGGCCGATGCCGACTATCGTTGCTGCATGATTTACCCGGACGTGTACGAGGTCGGCCTGCCCAACCAGGGTATCGCCATCCTGTACAACATCCTTAACCAGGCCGAGGGCATCTCCTGTGAGCGCGGTTATGTGCCGTGGCCCGATATGGGCGATGCCATGCGCGAGGCCGGTATCCCGCTGCTGTCGCTCGAGGGCGCAGCGCCCGTGGCCTCGTTTGATATCGTCGGTATGCACGTGCCGCACGAGATGGCCGTGACAAACTTTCTCGAGGCGCTCGACCTCGCCGGCATTCCGCTGCTGGCTGCTGACCGCACCGAGGACGATCCCATCGTCGTCGCCGGCGGACCTTCGGTTTATAACCCCGAGCCGTATGCGGCCTTCTTCGATGCCATCCTGATTGGCGAGGGTGAGGAGTCGCTGCTCGAGATCTGCCACCTGCATCGCCGCCTGCGTGACGAGGGTGTCCCGCGCGCCCAGATTGTCGAGCGGCTCGCGACCGTCTCCGGTACCTACGTGCCCTCGCTGTACGAGGTGCGCTATGACGAACCCTGCTCACCGCACGGCTATACCGTGCCGCGCGAGGGTAAGGACGTGCCGCCGGTGGTCTACAAGCGCGTCGTCGAGGACTTTGGCGCTACCAATCCATTGTCGCAGTCGTGCGTGCCCTATGCGCAGCTCGTTCACGATCGCCTGTCTATCGAGATCCTGCGCGGCTGCGCTCGCGGTTGCCGTTTTTGCCAGGCCGGCATGACGTATCGCCCGGTGCGCGAGCGTTCGGCAGACCAGATCGTGTCCTCGGTGATCCAGGGCCTGGAAAAGACCGGCTATGACGAGGTGTCGCTCACGTCGCTTTCGACCACCGACCACTCCTGCATCCGCGACGTGCTTGGCAGGCTCAACCGCCGCCTGGAAGATACGGGCATTCGCGTGTCCATTCCCTCGCAGCGCCTGGATTCGTTTGGCGTGGATATGGCCGAGTCGGTCGCCGGCGAAAAGAAGGGCGGCCTGACGTTTGCCCCCGAGGCCGGCAGTCAGCGTATGCGCGACATCATCAACAAGAACGTGACCGAGGAGGACGTGGACCGCGCGGCCAAGGCGGCCTTCGAGGCCGGCTGGAACCGCATGAAGCTCTACTTTATGATGGGTCTTCCCGGTGAGCGCGATGAGGATATCGTGGCCATCGCCAACCTGGCCGACCACGTGCTGGAGCTCGGCCGCTCCGTGGTACCCAAGGCGCGCCGCGGCTCCATCTCGGTGTCCATCTCGGTGTCGGTGTTTATTCCCAAGGCCGCCACGCCTTTCCAATGGTGCCCGCAGCTCGATTACGACGACGTCAAACGCCGTCAGAAGCTCCTCATTACGAGCGTTCGCAACCGTGCGGTCCGCGTGCACTACCACGATGCCGAGACCTCGCTTATCGAGGCGGCGCTGTCTCGTGCAGGCCGCGACATGACGCCTGTCATCATCGATGCCTGGCGTGCCGGTTCGCGTTTTGACGCCTGGGTGGAGCATTTTTCGCTCGATAACTGGAAGGAGGCCGCGGCCAAAAACGGCATCGACCTCAACGAGCTCGTGCACCTGCCCTACGAGCTGGACTGGCACCTGCCCTGGGAGCACGTGAGCCCCGGCTGCTCGCGTGGCTTCCTCGAGCGCGAGTACCGTCGCTCGCTGGAGGGTGTCACGACCCCCGACTGCACCCGCACGTCGTGCACCGGCTGCGGAATCTGCCCCACGCTCCACGCCAAGAACGTATTGGTGGGTGATCGTGCATGAGTGAGCGCTTGACCGACAACCCCACGCTCTTTAGGCTTCGCGTTCGCTACGGCAAACGCGATCGTCTCAAGTACCTGGGCCACCTGGAACTAATCCATACCATTGAGCGTATCGTGCGTCGCGCGGGGCTGCCCTATGCTGTGACGCAGGGTTTCTCGCCGCATATGCGTGTGGGTTTTTCGTCGGCGCTGCCCGTGGGCACGTCGTCGACCTGCGAGTGGTATGACCTGTTTATGACCGAGTTCGTCGCGCTCGACGAGGCCTTTGGGCGCCTGGCCGCGGCATCTCCGGCCGATTTGGCGCCCATCGAGGCCGCCTACATCGACGTGCGCACGCCGGCGCTGACGGCGCAGCTCACGCGCCTGTCGTACCGCATCGACCTGCATCTGGACCCTGAGTCACCCGTGAGCGCCGATGAGGTGCGCGCCGCGATTGACACGTTGCGTGCGGGCCACGGCATCGACTATGCGCGCGGCAAAAAGAGCAAGCGCCTGGACTTGGACCATACGCTCGTGGGCTACGAGCTTAAGGCGGGGGAGCGCCCGGAGCATCTGGTACTCATACTCGACACCCATGCCGACAACGAGGGCTCCATGCGTCCGGAGATTTTGCTTTCTGCTGCTGATGTTTTGTTGCAGGGCTTGACCCCGGGCGTCGATGCACCTATTGTTTCCACCGGTATGCAAGACCTCGTGACCATCTGCTCCTACGATGTCGAGCGTCAGAATCAAGCATGCGAAGACGACGAGGGCCGACTCGTCAGCCCCATACCTGTGCGAACTTGTGGATTTGCTCCACATACTCGTTGACGGGGATATTATCGCCTGCTACTATATTCGGCTGTTGCACTAACTGATGCATGAAGGGCAAGTAAACATGTACGCAATCGTTAACACGGGCGGCAAGCAGTACAAGGTCGCCACCGACGATGTCATCACCGTCGAGAAGATCGAGGGCAATGAGGGCGACAAGGTCACCCTGCCGGTCATCTTCCTCAACGATGGTAAGAAGATCGTCACCGATCCCGACAAGCTGTCCAAGGCCAAGGTTACCGCTCAGATCGTTGAGCAGTTCAAGGGCGAGAAGCAGCTGGTCTTCAAGTTCCACAAGCGTAAGCGCTATCGTCGTCTGAAGGGTCACCGTCAGCAGCTCACCAAGCTGAAGATCGTGAAGGTTCAGGCTACCTCCCGCGCCAAGAAGGCTGTCAAGGCAGAGGCTGAGGCTGTTGCCGAGGCTCCCGTCGCCGAGTAGATTACACTCGTAACGAAAGAGTAGGTATACACAATGGCACACAAAAAAGGACTCGGTTCCTCCCGTAATGGCCGTGACTCCCGCGGTCAGCGCCTTGGCACGAAGCGCTTCGCCGGCCAGACGGTAACCACGGGCACGATTCTCGTCCGTCAGCATGGCACGCACATCCACCCGGGTGCGAACGTTGGCCGTGGCAAGGACGACACGCTGTTCGCGCTGGTCGACGGTACCGTTGAGTTCCACAAGGGTATCAAGCACAGGGTCAGCGTACGCCCGCTCGCGAACGCGTAATTCACCCTTCATAGAGCACATATGTGGGAGGCACTTGAGTTTTAGGATTCAAGGGTCTCCCTCTTTTTTTGTAGGAGGCGATTCTGTTGTCACAGTTCACCGATATCAGCCGCATTAACGTTTGCGGCGGCGACGGCGGAGCCGGATGCATGTCGTTTAGGCGCGAGGCATTTGTTCCCAAGGGCGGCCCCGATGGCGGCGACGGCGGTCGTGGCGGCAATGTCGTCATCCAGGCCGATGCTCAGCTGTCTTCGCTGATCGATTACCGCTTTAAGCATCACTTCCGTGCCGAGCGCGGCACGCACGGCCGGGGCGCCCGTCGCAATGGCAAGAGCGGCGAGGACCTGATTTTGAAAGTTCCCATGGGCACCGTAGTCCGCGAGCTCGATCCCGAGACGCAGACCCCGATGTTCGAGATTGCCGACCTGGTGCACGATGGCGAGCGCGTTGTCGTGGCGCCCGGTGGGGCCGGCGGTCTGGGCAACACTCACTTTGTGACGTCGGTGCGCCGCGCGCCCGCGTTTGCCCAGCTGGGTGAGCCGGCCGAGGAGCACTGGATCGAGCTCGAGATGAAACTTATGGCCGATGCCGCGCTCGTGGGCTTTCCCTCGGTGGGCAAGTCCTCGCTCATCGCGCGTATGAGCGCCGCCCGTCCTAAGATCGCCGACTACCCGTTTACCACGCTTGTGCCCAACTTGGGCATGGTGCGTGCCGGTGAGTACTCCTATGTCGTTGCCGACGTCCCCGGTCTCATCGAGGGTGCGAGTGAAGGCAAGGGCCTGGGTCACCAGTTCCTGCGCCATATTGAGCGCACTGCTTTGATCATGCACGTTGTCGATATGACGGGCGGTTTTGAGGATCGCGATCCGGTTGAGGACTATCGCATCATTAACCGCGAACTCGAGCAGTATGGTGCCGAGCTCTCGGAGCGCCCGCAGATCGTTGTCGCCAACAAGTGCGATGCGCCGGGCACGGCTGACAAGATTGCCGACCTTAAGCGCGCGGCGCTCGACGACGGCCACATGTTTTTTGCCGTTTCCGCCGTTACGGGTGCCGGCCTCAACACGCTGATGCTTGCCGTGGGCGAGCAGGTGGCTAAGCTCCGCGCGGAGCTTGCGGTTTCCGATGAGCCGGTCGATTTGCGCGATGAGGAGTGGGAGCGTCGCCGTCTGCAGCGCGAGAAGCGCTTCCGCATTGTTGAGGAAGAGCCGGGTGCTTTCCGCGTGGTTGGTCGCGCGATCGAGCGCATGGTTATCCAAACCGACTGGGAAAACGAGGAAGCCGTCATCTACCTGCAGCATAAGTTTGCCCGCATGGGCGTTGACGACGCGCTCGAGAAGGCCGGCTGCCGTGCGGGCGACGAGGTTCGCATTTGCCAGCGCGCCTTTGACTTTGAGGGCGCCGAGGACTTCTTGGAGTTCGAGGACGAGCTCGAGGATGCTGGCGTTGAGGTTATTGACGTAGCGGCCGAGGATGCGGACGTGGCTCATGTCGCCGAGGGCTCCGAAGGCGCTACCGAAGTCGACGTTATTGAGACCCCGGAGGGCGAGTAAGCCATGTCGCTGCGCGGTGGAATCGGATTGCCTGAGCTGCCCATCAAGGATGGGCACGAGTTTCGGCTTGGCATTATGGGCGGCACCTTTGACCCGATTCATTACGGTCACTTGGTTACCGCCGAGCAGGCTCGCGAGTCGCTCGACTTGGACGCTGTGCTTTTTATGCCGGCCGGCTCTCCTGCCTTTAAGCTCGACAAACCGGTGACGCCTGCCGAGGACCGTTATGCCATGACAGTCCTCGCGACTGCCGCGAACCCGGCCTTTTTGGCAAGCCGCTTCGAGATCGATCGTGCCGGTGTCACCTATACAGCCGATACGCTGCGTGCCCTTCGCGAGTTTTACCCGCCACAGGTGAAGCTTTACTTTATTACGGGTGCCGATGCGATTATCGATATTGTGACCTGGCACAATGCTCATGAGATTGCCGAACTGGCAACCTTTATCGCTGCGACGCGTCCCGGCTTTGACATCGATACGGCCCGGTCGAGGATTAAGGAATCGGGGCTGCCATTCGATGTGCGCTATATTCAGATTCCGGCGCTGGCGATTAGCTCGACCAACATCCGCAAGCGGGTTGCCCGCGGCATGAGCGTGCGCTATCTTACGAGCGAGTCCGTGCTCGGCTATATCCGTAAACGCGGCCTGTATGCCGATCTTGGGCAAGACGATTTTGATTGACGGGGGGAAACGTTGTCGGTAGAAGATCAGTTTGAGGGCGACGAGCGCGCGCTCTTGACGCGTATCCACGAGTTGCTCGATGTGCGCATGAAGGATAAGCGTAAGCGCTACGTGCATTCGCTCGGGGTTGCCGAGACGGCGCTGCACCTAGCCGAGGTATACGGCGTCGACCGCTTTGATGCCGCTGCCGCCGGCCTGATCCATGACTGGGACAAAGTGCTCTCCGACGACGAGCTGGTCACGCGCGCTCTGCATTATGGCATTAAGATTGCCGGCTCTCCGTCTGCCGCGACGCCGCTTTTGCATGGCCCGGTTGCCGCCTATGAGCTTCCGCAGCTTTTTCCCGAGCTGTCGCCGGCGGTCTTTCAGGCTGTCGACCGTCACACCGTGGGCGCTTGCGACATGACGCCACTCGATATGGTGGTCTTTGTGGCCGATGCCATCGAACCCAACCGCCACGGCGATTATGCCCATGCGCTGCGCAAGATGGTGGGGAAGTCCTCGCTTGACGAGTTGTTCTTCTCCTGTTTTGCGCAGGGTCTTGTCTATGTGATCCAGTCCGGGCGCTATCTTTATCCCACGGCTATTACGATTTACAACCATTACGCCCAGCTGCGCTAGTTCGGGCTGTCTAGAAAGAGGTATTCCATGGCCGATGAGACCATGACTGACGAGCAGATTCTTGAAGGTGTGGAGCACAAGAGTTTCGTGGCCACGTCCGACCGCACTGCCGCGACGCTCTCCGCCAGCGGTGTCGCCGCCGAGGATGTCGCCCGCGCTGCCGCGCAGGCCGCCTACGACAAGAAAGGCGAGGACGTTCAGGTGCTCGATCTGACTGAGCTTTCCGATGTGTGCGACTACTTTGTCCTTGCTACCGGCACCAACAACCGCCAGGTTGATTCCATCGTCGACGAGATTGAGGAGAAAGTCGCCGAGGCTTGCGGCGAGCACCCGTTTTCCATTGAGGGCCGCGAGCAGAAGACCTGGATGCTCATGGACTACGGTTCGGTTGTCGTCCACGTCTTCACTCCCGAGGCGCGTGAGTTCTACCGCCTCGAAAAGCTCTGGGGCGACGCTCCCCAGCTCTCCCTGGACCTCCTCTAGTAGCTCATTTGGGACGGGGCTTTTTTAGCTACTACCTACCGTTCGCCGAACATCGCGATTTATAGCTCCCAGTACGTTTTTTTCTACTCTGGCTCGGGTAACGTAATTGTCATCTGTAGAGGAGGGGATGCGTATGACTCGGACTGCGCGAGAAATCTCTGTATATGGTTTTTACCATGTCGTCCAAAAGGGATGTGCCGACCAACTCATATTTGAGGATGACGAAGATCGGCTCTATCTGATTCGGCTGATTGCTTCGAAATGCCAGAAGTTTAAAGTGGATGTCATCGCGTGGTGCCTTATGGATAACCATATTCATCTTCTGCTTGACGACGAGCATGTTCATCTGAGCGATTGCATGCATTCGATTACGACGGCGTATGCCATGTATTTCAACTCAAAGACAGGCAGGAAGGGGCCTGTTTTCCAGGATCGATTTAAGAGTGTGCCGATCCTCGATGATGATCAGCTGCTCAACTGCGTGAGATACATTCACGACAATCCCGCGAAGGCGAGGATTGGGACCGCTTCGCTGTATCGATGGAGCAGCTTTCGCGAGTATATGGGATATCCGGGTATCTGTAAAACGGATTGCGTTCTCGGGTTGCTCGGTGACTCTCAGAGATTTTTTGCCTTCAGCACCTCGGGTGAGCCCAATCGCTATTGCTTCCGTGACGGCGCTCATGTGAGCGACACAGATGCGCTGGAGTTTGCGCAGGCGCTTCTTAAGCCGTACGAGCCTCATCACCTTAAGGCTTTGCCAAAGGGGGCGCGCGATGCCTGCATTCGTACTTTGAAGAGCGAGGGCTTTTCGATTAAACAGATCGTCCGCCTTACGGGCATTGGACACTGCACCATACAAAAGGTCAAAGTCAAAAAATAGCTCATTTTGGACGAGGTCTGTGTTGCGACCGCGTCAGGTATGGGTTGGGTAGCTAATTTGGGACGGGGCTATTTTAGCTAACCCTACAAATCGGTTGAGTTTTATTCCGGCCCCGGGTGATTCGCTGCCAGCTGAAGGGTAGCTAAAAAAGCCCCGTCCCAAATTAGCTACCCCGTACTACCCTGACAATCTAAAGTAGCTAAAAAAGCCCCGTCCCAAATTAGCTACTTAGTGGGAGGAGAAGCGTGATTGGCGGCCGAAGGATAGGGCGGTGTCGCCGAACTTGTCTCGGACCGCGTCGATGGCGACGGAGAGGTCACGGCGGTCGCTGGATTGGGCTCCGCGGTCGTCGACTTCGCAAAACAGGTCGGTCTGTATGCCGCCTTGATGATTGAAGTCACTCATGCCTATGCCGGCAAGGCGTACATGCATTCCTTCCTGCCAGATGTTGTCGAGCAACTCGATCGCTACCGCCACAAAGATGTTCTCGTCGTCGGTGGGATGAGGGAGTCGTCGCTGTGCCGAGCGACCGCTGCCGTACGAGTACTTAAGTTTGAGCGTCACCGTGGTGCCGGTAAGCCCCTGGCGGCGCAGGCGACGTCCGACGGATTCGCCCAATAGTGCAATCGCCGCTTCGATGTCCCCGCGCTCGGTCAAATCTTTCGCAAAGGTGCGCTCATTGCTTACCGACTTGACCTCACGCTCTTCATCGAGGCTCGTGACTTCGGAAACCTCGAGCCCCAACGCACGCTGGCGCATGCGCTCGCCGTTAACGCCAAAAATCGAAGACAGTGTGGATTCCGGTGCGCGCGACAGCTCGCCCAGCGTGTAAATCCGCATGCGGCGCAGCCGCTCCTCGGCCGAGCGCCCGATACCGCTCATGGCAGAAACAGGTAACGGTGCCAGAAAACGCTGCTCAGTTCCCGGGCGTACGACCGTAAGCCCAAACGGCTTGTCTCGCTCGCTTGCAATCTTGGCCACCGTTTTGTTGCAACCGACGCCGATGGAGCAGGTCACCCCCAGTGCCGCCACGCGATCGCTGATGCGTCGTACGACGAGCAGTGGGTCCTCGGGCGCAAAGCGGCCCGGCGTGATGTCGATAAAGGCCTCGTCGATGGACACGCGCTCAACGCGTGGTGTCTCGTCGGCAAGAATATTCATGACCTGTGCGCTAACCTCGTGGTAGCGATCGAAATGCCCGTGTGTCCAAATGGCCTGCGGACAGAGGCGGCGCGCCTCGGCCGAGGGCATGGCGGAGTGCACGCCAAAGCGGCGTGCCTCGTATGAGCAGGTGGAGACGACGCCGCGCGATTCGGCGTCTCCGCCAACGATAAGCGGCTTGCCGCGCCACTCGGGATGATCGAGCATCTCCACGCTCGCAAAAAACGCATCGAGATCCATCAGACCCACCGCCGGACCCGTCCAGGGCGGCGGCGTGACGCCCGCAGTATCCTCATAACCGTATGTATGTTCGCATCTTTTCATGGCATGAGTATACCGCGCAGCTCATGTGGGGTGCGTGGATGTGCTTGCAAATCGCGAATTCTTGTCTAAGATATGGATTTGCCTTCGACTACACCGAAGAAGTTGGTCTCACGGACTTCACCTGCCCGCGTCGATGGCGTATTATGTTCAACTGTTTGTTTGTAGTTGCAGCCTAAAGCTGCTTGGTTGGAGGAGTTTCCTTTGGCAGTCAAGATTCGCCTTGCTCGTCACGGCGCTAAGAAGCGTCCGTACTACCGTGTCGTCGTCGCCGATTCCCGCGCCCCGCGTGACGGTCGTATCATCGAGGAGGTTGGCCGCTACAACCCGATGACCGCCCCCAAGACCATCAACCTCGATCTCGAGAAGATCGCCGACTGGCAGTCCAAGGGCGCTCAGCTCACCGACGCTGTCGCCGCCCTGGTCAAGGCCGCCAACGAGGGCGAGAAGACCGAGACCGTCGTCAAGAAGTCCAAGAAGCAGCTCGCCAAAGAGGCCGAGGCCGCTAAGGCTGCCGCTGAGGCCGCTGAGGCCGCTGAGGCCGCTGAGGGCGCCGAGGAGTAAATCGTGCCTGAGGTTGACGCTGCACAGCTCGAGGGTGAGGCAATGCTCTCAGATCGCATCGCCGATCTCGTCGAATATCTCGTTGTTCAGATCGTCGACGACCCGGATTCCGTGAGCCTGGAAGTTATCGATGGCGACGATGCCTCAACTATTGAGGTTTCGGTTGCCGAGGATGACGTAGCTAAGGTCATCGGCCGTCGCGGCCGTACCATCAAGGCCATTCGCACGCTCGCCCGTGCACTGGCCGCTCGCCTCGACACTTCCGTCGAGGTAGAGGTTCTGGGCTAGGACCTTGAGGTCCCAGTACAAAAACATCGCCCGTGTGGTTAAGCCGCATGGAAGGAAGGGGGAGGTCCTCGCGCAGCCGCTGCGGGGGCTTCCTTCTGTATTGGAGCCGGGTATGCGTGTCGCCCTGACGCCACCGGCGCTCAAGCGTGACCGCTTTTGCACGGTTATATCCGTTACCGATACGGGCGATGGCGATCTGGTTTCGTTTGAGGGCATTGACGACTTGACGGCCGCCGAGGGCATCACGGGTTGTTTCGTTCTGGCGGACCGTGATGACTTTGAGCTCGATTCGCTTGACGCTGCCTATACCGACCTTATGGGTCGCGAGGTGGTTGACGAGCGCTTTGGGTCGCTCGGAACGATCGTTGAGATTATGTCGACGCCCGCCAACGACGTTTGGGTTGTCGAGGGTGATCGGTATGGCGAGGTGCTGATTCCCGTGATCGAGCAAGTTGTGCTCGATCTTCCCGATCGGGGAGCAATATCCGTCCACGTTATGGACGGCTTGATCGATATGGACAAGTAGGGAGGACAACATGCTGATCGAGACCCTTTCGGTCTTTCCCGAGATGTTTGAACCCGTCATGTCCACATCGATTTTGGGCCGTGCCCGCAAGGCCGGCCTTTTTGATTTTAAGGCGTATAACCTGCGCGACTGGACGCACGACCGCCATCGTACCGTCGATGACGAGCCGTACGGCGGCGGTCAGGGCATGCTCATGAAGGTAGAGCCTATTGCCGAGGCAATCGAGGCCATCAGCTCTGAGGGCCCCAAACCCACCGTGGTGTTCTTTACGCCCTGCGGTGAGCCTTTTACGCAGCATGTAGCCGAGCGCCTGCTCCAAAGCGAGCGCCTGCTGTTTGTGTGCAGCCGCTACGAGGGTGTCGATGAGCGCGCGTATGCCTATGCCGATGAGCGCCTGTCGATCGGTGACTATGTGCTCACGGGCGGCGAGCTGCCTGCTATGGTCGTTGCTGACGCCGTCGTGCGTCTGATTCCCGGCGCGCTTGGTGACGAGATGAGCAACGTTGACGAATCATTCTCGACCGCCGAGGACGGTGGGCTGCTCGAGTACGCGCAGTACACCCGTCCTGCCGAGTTTAACGGCGAGGGCGTGCCTCCCGTGCTTGTAAGTGGTGACCACGCCAAGGTTGACGCTTGGCGCCGCAAGAACGCCATCGAGCGCACCTGTCGCTGGCGTCCCGACTTAATTGAGACGGCGCGGCTTACGCCCCAGGAGCGTGCGTACGCGCAGGAGATTTTGGACGCTTCGTATTCGCAGAGCGAGGAGTGAGAATGGTTCCGTCGCAGCATTCCATGCTAAAGGGCGCGTTTGAGTGGGTCGTGGTCGTCGCAATCGCGCTCGTCGCCACCTTCTTGATTCGCACCTTTGTGGTCGAGCCCTTTGTGGTGCCCACCGGTTCCATGGAGTCCACTATCGAGATTGGCGACCAGATCCTGGCGCAAAAGGTGACGCTTGAGCTCGGCCAGCCTGTCAAACAGGGCGATATTGTGGTGTTCCACAACCCCGATGGCACCTCTGAGCACGATGTGCTCGTCAAGCGGGTCATCGCTACGGCCGGCCAGACGGTCAACCTGCAGGACGGCAAGGTGGTCGTTGACGGCCAAGCGCTCGACGAGGACTATACGACGGGCATGAGCTGGCCACTGTCGGTCCAGGCGCCTGGTGCTCAGGTGAGCTATCCCTACACCGTCCCTGACGGGTGCGTGTGGGTGATGGGCGACAACCGCGAGAACTCAGCCGACTCACGCTACTTTGGCCCGGTCGACCGTTCGGACCTGATCGCCGTGGCGCTCGTGCGTTACTGGCCGCTCAACCGTCTGGGCGCTATCGACTAAAAACCGCTATAGTACAGTACCTAACCGTGTAATCGTTTCGACGAGGGGATATTAGAGGCATGAACGCTTCATCGCTTTCCTTCCAAGACATCATCCTGCGCCTCCAGCAGTACTGGGGCGAGCAGGGCTGCGTCATTATGCAGCCCTATGACTCCGAGGTCGGTGCCGGTACCTTCCATACCGCGACCACGCTGCGCTCGCTCGGTCCTGCCGAGTGGCGCACCTGCTATGCGCAGCCCTGCCGCCGTCCCGCCGACGGCCGCTACGGCGAGAACCCCAACCGCATGCAGCACTACTATCAGTTCCAGGTGCTCATTAAGCCTTCCCCGGTTAATGCTCAGGAGCTTTACCTGGGGTCTCTTGCCGCCATTGGCCTGGACCCCAACGACCATGACGTCCGCTTTGTCGAGGACGACTGGGAGAGCCCGACGCTCGGCGCCTGGGGCCTTGGCTGGGAGGTTTGGCTCAACGGCATGGAGGTCACGCAGTTTACGTACTTCCAGCAGGTGGGCGGCATCGAGGTCGACCCCGTGCCCGTCGAGATCACCTACGGCCTGGAGCGCATCGCCATGTACGCCCAGGGCGTCAACTCCGTCTATGACCTGGTGTGGAGCTATTTGCCCGACGGCACGCCCATGACCTACGGTGACGTGTTCCTGGAGAACGAGCGCGAGTTTAGCGCCTACAATTTTGAGGTCGCTAACGTCGAGATGATGCGTCAGAAGTTTGACGACTACGAGGCCGAGTGCCACTCCTGTCTGGAGCGCAAGCTGCCGCTGCCCGCATACGACTGCGTCATGAAGTGCAGCCATGCCTTCAACCTGCTCGATGCCCGCGGCGCCCTGTCCGCAGTCGAGCGTGCCAACTACATCCTGCGCGTCCGCGCCGTCGCCAAGGCGTGCTGCGAGGCCTATATGGCCGAGGTCGCCGGAGTTAACGAGAATGCCGACCAGGAAGGCGAGGTGGCGTAAGCCATGGCAGACGCTAAGGATTTCCTGTTTGAGATCGGTACGGAGGAAATGCCCTCCGCACCGCTGAACAATGCCGTCAAGCAGCTTGGCGATATGATCGCCAAGGGCCTCGACGAGGCCGGCCTGGCCCATGGCGAGGTCCGCGTGATCTCGAGCCCGCGTCGTCTGGCTGCGCTCGTGACCAACGTCGCCACCGCGACCGATGAGGTCCACGAGGTCAAGCGCGGCCCTGCGGCAAACATTGCCTTCGATGCCGACGGCAACGCCACCAAGGCCGCCCAGGGCTTCGCCCGCAAGTGCGGTGTGGCTGCCGAGGACCTGATCCGTCGTGAGGATACCGACGGCCGCGAGTACGTATTCGCCGAGAAGAACATTCCCTCCGTGCCGGCTACCCCTATTCTGACGGCCCTGTGCGAGAAGACGATCGCAGGCCTGCAGTGGCCCAACTACCGTAGCCAGCGCTGGGGCCACGAGCACGCTACGTTTGTGCGTCCGGTCCGTTGGATCTGCTGCCTTCTGGGCGAGGACGTTGTGCCCGTGACGTTTGCCGATGTGACGAGCGGCAATACCACGCGCGGACATCGCGTGCTGGGCGCCGGTGACCATGTTGTCGCCAGCCCCGCCGTCTACGAGCAGGTGCTCGAGGACGCCGGCGTGCTCTCTGCCGAGCGTCGTCGCGAGGCCATCCTTGCCGGTATTGCCGAGGTCGAGGCCGCTCGCCCTGGCTGCCATGTCGACACGCCCAAGAAGGTCTTCGAGGAGGTCATTAACCTCTGCGAGTGGCCGACGGTGCTCGTCGGTACCTTCGACGAGGAGTTCCTCAAGGTCCCGCACGAGATCATCTGCGAGTCCATGCTCACCAACCAGCGCTACTTCCCGATCTATGACGGCGAGGGCAAGCTCACGCGTGAGTTCGTGGTCGTCTCCAACAGCAAGCCCGAGAATGCCGAGCGTGTGATCGACGGCAACGAGCGCGTCGTGCGCGCCCGTCTGGACGATGCCAAGTTCTTCTACGAGGAGGACCTGAAGATCTCCCTCGACGAGTTCCGTGAGCGACTGGCCAAGGTTGCCTTCCAGGAGAAGCTCGGCAGCGTGCTCGCCAAGTCCGAGCGCATTGAGCAGCTCGCGCTCGCTATTGCCCGCGAGGCCCATCTGGGCGCCCACCTCGCTGCCGATGCCGCTCGCGCCGCGCACCTGTGCAAGGCCGACCTGGTTTCCAACGCCGTCGTCGAGTTTACGAGCCAGCAGGGCGTGATGGGTGGCTATTACGCGACTGCGATGGGGGAGAACGACGAGGTCGCCCACGCCATTCGCGATCACTATCGTCCCCGCTTTGCCGGCGATGAGCTGCCCGAGGGCACCGCTGGCTGCATCGTGGCCTGTGCCGACAAGCTCGATACCATTGCCGGTATCTTTGCCATCGGTGAGCCCCCGACCGGCTCTTCCGACCCGTACGCGCTGCGTCGCGCCGCTATCGGCATTATCAACATCCTGCGCGATCGTCTGCCGATCGACCCCACGACGCTCATCGACTTTGCCCTTGAGCTCTATAGCGAGCAGGGCATCGAGTTCGACGCCGCCGAGGTCGCCCAGCAGGTCCGTGAATTCTTCCACGGCCGTCTGGTGAGCATGGCCCGCGACGAGAAGATTCCGGCGGATACCGTCGCCGCCGTCTCCGCGGTGCACATCATCGCTCCGTCCGTCTTCTTCGCCCGCTGCGCCGCGCTCGACGAGGCTCGTAAGAACGATGCCGAGACCTTCGACAACCTGGCTACCGCCTATGCCCGCGCCGCGCACATCTCCAAGCCCGAGTTGGGTATGGAGTACGATCGCAGCCTGATGGGTGAGGCCGAGCTCGCGCTTGCCGATGCCTCCGAGGCTGCTCAGACCGCTGTCGATGGCGCCCTTGCTGCCGAGGATTACCCGGCCGCATTTGCCGCCCTTGCCGCCCTGCGTGCCCCCATCGACCGCTTCTTCGACGAGGTTATGGTCATGGACAAGGACGAGCAGCTCCGCGATAATCGCCTTAAGCTGCTCACCCGCTTCGAGGCCGTTTTCTCTGGCATCGCCAACATCGGTGAGCTTGCCCGCAAAAAGTAAGCCAGCCTGCGCATAAGCGCAAAAGGAGCCCCGCATGGATTGCCCGGTCACCGCTCGTCCCACCGTTATCGTTATCTCCGACTCGCTCGGTGATACCGCTTGTGAGGTGGTGCTTGCGGCGTCCGGGCAATTTGATGAAGGGGCTTTTCGTCTCTTGCGCTTGCCCAAAGTGAACTCGGTGGAGCAGGTCAAGTCGTTTGTGGGCCCGCGCGTCGATGCGGACCATCGTGATATCGCCGTGTTCCACACTATCGTCGATCCGGCGCTTCGCGCCCGCGTGCTCGATTACCTGGGTATGCTGCATATTCGCTCTGTCGACCTGATCGGTCCGACCCTTGCCGTGCTGTCGTCGCTCATCGGTGTGCCGCCCAAGGGCGTTGCGGGCGTTATTCACAAAACGGATGACCGCTATTTCCACCGCATTGAGGCTATGGAGTATTTCGTTGAGCACGATGACGGGCGCGGCTGCGACGACCTTTCGGGGGCCGATATCGTGTTGCTGGGCGTGTCGCGTACGTCCAAAACGCCGCTGTCGATGTATTTGGCCTATCAGGGTTACAAGGTCGCAAACGTTCCGCTGGCGCACGGCATGGAGCCGCCGAAGTCGATTTACGAGGTCGACCCGATGCGGTTGTTCGGCCTGATTTCGACCGTTGACGTAATTTCTGAGATTCGCGACAGCCGCTTGGGCGATGACTACGCCCGCGCCGTCGCCGGCTCCTATGCCGAGCCCGAGAGTGTGCGCAGCGAGCTTGAGGAAGCCCGTGCCCTCATGAAGCGCCTAGGCTGTTTTGTGGTGCGTACCGACGGTAAGGCGATTGAGGAGAGTGCATCCGAGATCATCGGTCATTTGGAGGAAATCCAAGAAGCTCGAGCCCGTCGTGCCGCTCGCCGAGCCCAACAAAAGTAGCTAATTTGGGACGGGGCTTTTTTAGCTACCACGGCTGAGGCCGCGAGCTTTTTGGCCGATTGCCGACGGGGTAGCTAAAAAAGCCCCGTCCCAAATTAGCTACTTATGGTAAAGCGATTTAGCAAAGTTCTTTCAGTTAACCTGCAAGTCTCGTACACTGGTATCTTCATAAGGTAACCACCTTTATCTACCGTTTACCGTCAGTTTTACCACGTTTACCAAACCTCGCACCCTCTACGCAAGCACTTCCAATACCCGCCGTATAGTACCCTCACGGCTCGCATCCGGCGGGTCGATTCGTTACCACGGTCGTGCGCGACAGCGCATGGAAGGGGAGTATCGTGAGCGATTGCAAGAGGGTTTACCGTTTTGGAACCGACGCCCAGGGCACCTGTGTCACTGAGGGCGACAAGTCCATGAACTTCGTGCTTGGCGGCAAGGGTGCAAATCTTGCCGAGATGAGCCGCATCGGCCTGCCGGTTCCCGGTGGCTTTACCATTACCTGCCAAACCTGTGTCGAGTACTCCGGTGCCGGCAACGTGTGGCCCGAAGGCGCACTCGATGAGATCGTTGCCGCCGAGGCCGATCTCGAGGCCCGCTGCGGCAAGAAGCTTGGTGACGCATCCGACCCGCTGCTCGTGTCGGTTCGCTCGGGTGCTCCGTTCTCCATGCCCGGCATGATGGACACGGTCCTCAACTTGGGCCTTAACGACGACTCCGTTCTGGGCCTCATTGCCCAGACGCAAAACCCGCGTTTTGCCTGGGATAGCTACCGCCGCTTTATCCAGATGTTCTCCAACGTCGTTATGGGTGTCGATGCCGACTTGTTTGAGAACGCCCTGACCCAGGCTCGCTTGGTCGCCGGCGTTCGCGTCGATTCCGAGCTTTCGGCCGAGGACCTGCAGGAGCTCGTCGAGACCTTCAAGGGCATCTTCTCCGAGAACGTCGAGGCTGCCCTGTATCCCGAGCTCGAGGTTGTCGACGGCAAGCCCGTCTTCCCGCACGATCCGGAGCTCCAGCTGCGCCTTGCCATCCAGGCCGTCTTTGGCAGCTGGATGAACGAGCGCGCCTGCATCTACCGCAAACAGCATGGCATTTCCGACGAGCTCGGCACTGCCGTCAACGTCCAGGCCATGGCTTTTGGCAACAAAGGCGAGACCTCTGCGACCGGCGTCGCCTTTACGCGCAATCCGGCCGATGGCACCAAGGAGTTCTACGGTGACTTTTTGGTTAACGCCCAGGGTGAGGACGTCGTCGCCGGCATCCGCAACACAGAGCCCATCGCCGACCTCAAGACCACCCCGGGCCTCGAGTCTGCTGGTGAGGAGCTCGAGCGCGTTTTCCTGACGCTCGAGGATCATTACCGCGATATGTGCGATATCGAATTCACCATCGAGCAGGGTAAACTTTGGATGCTTCAGACCCGCGTGGGCAAGCGCACCGCAACCGCCGCGCTGCGCATCGCTATCGAGATGGTCGAGGAGGGTCTCATCACCCGCGAGGAGGCCGTGAGTCGCATCGATCCGGCGCAGCTCGACCAGCTTCTGCATCCGCAGTTCGACTCCTCCAAGAAGTACGAGGCCCTGGCCTGCGGCCTTAACGCCAGCCCCGGCGCCGCCGTAGGCGAGGTCGTGTTCTCGAGCGACGATGCCGTCGCGCGCGCCAACGAGGGCCACAAGGTCATTCTGGTTCGCTGGGAGACCAACCCCGACGACTTGAAGGGCATGGTCGCTGCCGAGGGCATCCTTACCAGCCACGGCGGCAAGACGAGCCATGCTGCCGTTATCGCCCGCGGTATGGGTACGCCCTGTGTCTGCGGCGTTGAGCGCTTCCATATTGACGCCGCCGAGAAGGTCGTGCGCATCGAGGGCAGCGACCGTGTGCTGCACGAGGGCGACATCATCTCCATCGACGGCACCCAGGGCATTGTCGTCGACGGCGCCGTCGATCTGGTCTCCGCCGAGCTCACCGGCGACCTGGACACCATTCTGTCCTGGGCAGACGAGATTCGCCTGGACGAGACCGACGGTCACGCCAACCACGTGCGCGTCAACGCCGACAACCCCGAGGATGCCGCGCTCGCACTCGAGTTTGGCGCCGAGGCCATCGGCCTGTGCCGCACCGAGCACATGTTCCTGGGCGACCGCAAGAACATTATCCAGAGCTTTATCCTGTCCGACGACGAGGCCGTGAAGCAGCAGGCCCTTGCCGACCTGCTCAAGGTTCAGACCGAGGACTTTTTGGCAATGTTTAAGACTATGTCCGGTCGCGATGTGGTCGTTCGCCTGCTCGATCCGCCGCTGCATGAGTTCCTGGATAATCCTCGCGAGCTCGAGGTCGCCATCACCAAGAAGGAAGCCGCCGGCGCCAGCGAGGAAGAGCTTGCCACCCTGCGTGCCCGCCTGCGTCGAATCGACGGCATGGTTGAGTCCAACCCGATGCTCGGCTTGCGCGGTGTGCGCCTGTCCGTTGTCTTTGGCGATCTGCCGCTCATGCAGGTTCGCGCCGTCGCCACGGCTGCTGCCCGCCTTATCAAGGAGGGCGTTGACCCGCGCCCCGAGATCATGGTCCCGCTCGTTTCCATCACAGCCGAGCACGTCCAGACCCGCGAGGTCATCGAGCGCGTGATCGCCGAGGTATCCGCCGAGGAGGGCGTCGAGCTCAATATTCCCGTGGGCACGATGCTCGAGCTGCCGCGCGCCTGCATGGTCGCCGACGAGATCGCCCACCATGCCGACTTCTTCTGCTTTGGCACCAACGACCTCACCCAGACAACCTTCGGCTTCTCGCGCGACGACGCCGAGGCCAAGTTCATCCCGCTGTACATGCACAAGAAGATCCTGAAGGATAATCCCTTCGAGACCATCGACGCGGCGGTGCTCGAGCTGGTGCGTATGGCAGTCGAGAAGGGTCGCGCCGCCAACCCCGACATGCACTTTGGCGTGTGCGGCGAGCACGGCGGCGACCCCAAGTCCATCAAGGGCCTGTTCAACGTGGCCGATGTGGACTACGTGTCCTGCTCGCCCTATCGCGTGCCCCTCGCACGACTGGCTGCCGCCCAGGCCAAGCTCGATGCCAAGCGTTCCGCCTAGCGTTTAGTGTATAGACCCCTAGCGTAGCCCCCTTCATGCCGCCCGTCTCATTTGTGAGGCGGGCGGTTATCATGTGCGGGTTTTGTCTTTTTGTCTGCGAAAAAAATTGTTCTTGCAGCAGAAACCCGCGCGTGTATACTCGAATACGTTTGTTCAACTACGTGCCGGCCAAGGTGGTACGGCACCTCTAGAAGAGTAAGGAATTGCACATGGATTACATCCGCGCAATCGAGCGTCAGCAGATCCGCGAGGACATCCCGCAGGTCCGCGTTGCCGACAACGTCAAGGTTCACTACCGCATTAAGGAAGGCGACCGCGAGCGCATCCAGGTTTTCCAGGGTGACGTCATCCGCATGGCCGGCGCCGGTGCCCGTGAGACCTTCACCGTCCGCAAGATTTCCTTCGGTGTCGGTGTTGAGCGTACCTTCCCGCTTCACAGCCCCAAGATCGCCAAGCTCGAGGTCGTCCGTCATGGTCGCGTCCGTCGCGCCAAGCTGTACTACCTCCGCGACAAGGTGGGCAAGGCTGCTCGCATCCCCGAGAAGCGCTAAGAAGATCGCAGCGTCTGTCCACTCGTTTGGACACAAGGGTCACCTTCGGGTGGCCCTTCTTTTTATCTGATTTCCATGCAAGGAGGGCCTGGTATGGCCAATATGACGAGCTCGATTTCGGCATCGCAGGTTGCCGGCGAGCTGGCGAGTGCCACGTTCGAGGAGATTCCCGCCCTCGTGGAGCACTATCGCGAGGATCCGCGCCAGCAGGTGATCAAGGCTTGCGAACGCGCACTTAAGCGCCATGCCAAGGAACTTTCCGAGCGCGAGCGCGTCAACGGCATGTACGAGCTTATGCATGAGCTTGGCGGCGATGGCGTGGTCGTTGGTGTTGACGAGGTGGGGCGCGGCTCTGTCGCCGGCCCGTTGACGGTCTGCGCTGTCTGCCTTCCCATGGAGCCGCGCGTTTGGGGCATTAACGATTCCAAAAAGCTCACGCCTGCCCGTCGTGAGCTGCTCTCGGTGCAGATTGCCGAGGTGGCTACGGCCATTGGTTTTTGCCATATCGCGCCTGCGGACATCGATGAGATGGGCATGGCCCGCGCCATCCGCGCTGCCGTTGCGGGCGCCGTGGCCGATACGGGGCTCGAGCCCGATTGCGTGCTTATGGACGGCAACCCTTTGGGCGCCGTTCCCAACGAGCGCGATGTGATCAAGGGAGATGCCAAAATCGCCTGCATCGCCGCTGCTTCCATTATGGCCAAGGTCACGCGTGACGAGATGATGGTCGAGTACGATGCCGAGTATCCCGAATATCATCTTGCTGAGTCAAAGGGCTATGCGAGCCCCGAGCACATTGAGGCTATTCGTAAACATGGCCTTTCTCCGTTGCATCGTGTGAGCTTCTGCGGAAATTTTTTGCAGACGGAGCGTCTTTTTTAAGGCAAATATGGAGACAGGGACTTCTGGGATTTTATAAACCAGCTGGTGGGGACCGCATGCAACGCAATTGTTGCATGCGGTCCCTTTTTTGTTTGTTTTTGGTTGGACTTTGGTTTTCTTTTGGTACTTACCCGCAAGAAAGGCGGCCCCATGATCGGGTCAATATCGTGCGCGGGAAAGGAGACCCCATGTGCGCCGCAAGTGCAAAGAGCAAGACGCAACAGCTCAAAGAGCTTTGGGAGAGCGGGGAGATTGATTGCGCGTCGATTACGCCTGGGTTCATTAAGGGCCTCAGTCCTCGAGAACTGGGCATGCTGGGCGAGCTTATTGCAATCGATTACTTTCGCGAGCGCGGCTATGCCCTCTTGGAACAGGGCTACCGGTGTCCCGAGGGCGAGGCCGATCTGGTACTGCTTGATGAACTTGATGATGTCGTGGTGATGGCTGAGATCAAGACAAGGCGCGTCGCCCTAGATTGCAACACGCGGGTCTTTCCCGAGGAGGCGGTGGACGCCCAGAAGCAGCGTCGCTACCGCCGTATCGCGAGTTGTTACCTTATGGATCACTATCCCCTTAAGGCGATTCGCTTCGACGCGGTGGGCGTTACTATCCGCGGCGGTCATATTGCGGAGATTGAGCATCAATACAACGCATTCGATTGGCAGGTATCGTGATGGCGTTTGACACCTTTGCCGTCCACGCTGCATGTATTCGTGGCGTCGAGGCGATTCCCGTCACGGTCGAGGTCTCGCTTGCCGGCGGTATTCCGGGTATCCAAATGCTTGGCATTCCAAGTATGGAGGTGATGGAGTCGCGTGGCCGCATACGCTGCGCAATGCGCTCGGCGGGATTTGAGATTCCACGAGCGGGCATTACCGTCAACTTGGCTCCGGGCGACATCCGTAAAACGGGCAGTGGTTTTGACCTGCCGATTGCCATCGCTGTACTGGCGGCCGATGGGCAGATTCCCCGCGACCATCTAGACCATTGCCTTATTGCCGGTGAGCTCGGGCTGGATGGTAGCGTGCTGCCCGTAAAAGGCGAGGTTGCGTTTCAGTTGTTGGCGCGTGATATGGGTCTGTCCTTTATTGCGGGAAGGTCGGATCAACATGTACCGCTTGCCGGTGTGGACTGTGGCTTTATCGACCATCTGTCTCAGCTCGCCCGCGGTATGGGCGAGGCGGCTCGGCATTATCTGGATTCCGAGGGTGTCGAGGCGTCGTTTGAGCCAGAACTTGATTATGCCGATGTGCTGGGGCAGGAGGTTGCCAAGCGCGGCATTGCGCTTGCGGCGGCGGGGGAGCTCGGCCTGCTTATGATTGGCTCGCCGGGTTCGGGCAAGACCATGCTCGCACGCCGCATGACGGGTATCTTGCCCGAGCTTTCTCTCGAGGATCAGCAAGAGGCGCTGTGCATCCATTCGGTCTTGGGCGAGAACATCGATGGTTTGCTGGCGGGACACCGGCCGTTCCGTAGCCCCCACCACAGCATTTCGACTGCGGGCCTTATTGGCGGCGGACGGCCGGTGCACCCGGGCGAGATTAGCCTAGCGCACGGCGGCGTGCTCTTTTTAGACGAGCTTGCCGAGTTTCCCAACAGCGTGCTGCAGACACTCCGTCAGCCCATAGAGCGCGGCTACGTCAAGATCGTACGCGTCGATGGGGCTTTCACGTTTCCCTCGCGGTTCCAGCTGCTTGCCGCGAGCAATCCCTGTCCCTGCGGCTTTTTGGGCGATCGCGAGGTGCCGTGCCGCTGCTCGGCTTCGATGGTTGAGCGCTATCGGTCTAAGCTACGTGGTCCCTTGGCCGATCGTATTGACCTTATGATTGACGTGACCCGACCCGACCCGCAGGTAATTATCGAGGGCGCCGAGGGTATGTCGTCAGCTGAACTACGTGACTATGTTGTGCGGGGTCGGGCATTTCGTGCCTGGCGTGAGTCCCGTATGGACGATGCAGATGCCGAGGCCGAGGACGATGAGTCACGTTCCATCGACGGCGTCGTTTCGACCTTTGCGCTCGATGGGGCGGCGGAAAAGTGCGTGCTCGGCCTGTCGAGGCGCACGCATCTCACAGGGCGCGGCATCGTGCGCTTGGTGCGTATCGCGCGCACGATTGCCGATGTTGCCGAAAGTGAGCGGGTAACCCAAGACCACGTGCTCGAGGCGGCGATGTACCAGGGGAGGAGGGACCAGTAATGCCCGAGGAGACTTTTGAGCTGCATCCCGATGATGCGTTGTATCCAGATACCGTTTTGGAGCTCTCCGATGTACCCCAGACGCTTTATGTGCGTGGCGACCCCGCCGCACTGTCGATGCCCGCGCTCTCCATCATCGGCGCTCGCAAGGCCTCGCCGTACGGCCTTGCCGTGGCAGAGCTGGCCGCAAAAGTTGCGGTCGAGGCGGGGGTGACGGTGGTCTCGGGCGGTGCGGTCGGCTGCGACCAGGCCTCGGGTTGGGCCGCGGTCAACGCTGGTGGCAGGCACGTCGTGGTGTTGGGTACGGGCGCCGACGTGGTTTACCCGCGCTCGAGTGCAGGGCTCATCGCGCGCACGATCGATACGGGCGGCGCGGTCGTGTCCATCTCGCCTTGGGGTATGGGGCCACGCAAATTTGCCTTTCCGCGGCGTAACCGGGTGATTGCCGCGCTTTCGCAGGCGCTCTTCGTGTCGGAGGCCGGCATGCCCTCGGGCACGTTCTCGACAGCGGAGGCCGCCATGGACCTGGGGCGCGAACTGCTCGCGGTACCGGGCTCCATTTTGTCACCAGAGTCGCGTGGGACCAACTACCTCATCGCCAACGGGGCCTGCTGCATTGTTGACGAGGAGTCTATTGAGATGGCCATCTCGCGAATTTACGGCACCCTGCGCTATTCGCGTCCCGATGCGCCCGGTATCGCCGATCTGGACCCCACGCAGCAGGCCGTGATGCACGCGCTCATTGCCTCGCCGCTCAAGGTCGATGACATTGCCGCGCTCGTCTCCCTCGATGCCGTCGGCGTGCTCAAACTCCTGGGCTCACTCGAGCTCGAGGGACTCATCGAGCGCATGATGGATGGAAGGTATGCGCCCTCAAAGTTTGCGCTTCACGCTCAGACGCCCTTCGGTCACAATGGAAAGCGTGTCAATTAGAAAGGTGTTTGCAGATGCTGTTTGATCAAGTGACGGTTATCGGTGGCGGTCTGGCGGGATCGGAATGCGCGATTCAGCTGGCAGATCGCGGGTTTGCCGTAAAGCTGTGCGAGATGCGGCCGCTGGTGACCTCTCCTGCCCACCATACCGATCACTTGGCGGAGCTCGTCTGCTCCAATTCGTTTAAGTCGACCCGACCCGATTCCGCCGCCGGCCTGTTGAAGGCCGAACTCGAGCGTATGGGTTCGGTGCTGCTCGACTGCGCTCATCGCGCTGCCGTTCCCGCTGGTGGCGCCTTGGCGGTCGACCGTGTTAAATTCTCCGAGCTCGTCGAGGCCGAGGTTGCCGCCCGTCCCAATATCGAGGTCGTTCACGGCGAGGTCACCCAGATTCCCGAGGGCCATGTGGTTATCGCCGCGGGTCCCTTGTGCTCGCCGGCGTTGAGCGGGGAGGTCATGAAGCTCGTCGGTGGTGATTCCCTGGCGTTCTTTGATGCCGCGGCCCCGATTGTCGATGCCTCGACGCTCGATATGGATGTGCTGTTCTCGCAGTCGCGCTACGAGGAGCAGGGGAGTGGCGACTATCTCAATGCCCCGCTCAACAAGGAGGAGTACGAGGCCTTTATCGAGGCGCTTACCACGGCCGATCGCGTGGTGCTCAAGGACTTTGAGGGCGGGGACCTCTTCCAGGCCTGTCAGCCAGCCGAGGAGGTTGCGCGCACGGGCAAGGATGCCATCCGCTTTGGCGCTATGAAGCCCGTCGGGCTCACCGACCCGCGCACCGGTCGCCGTCCCTGGGCGGCGATTCAGCTGCGCGCCGAGAACAAGGAGAAGACCGCCTATAACCTGGTTGGTTTTCAGACCAACCTGACCTTCGGCGAGCAGAAGCGCGTTTTTCATATGGTTCCCGGTCTGGAGAATGCCGAGTTTTTCCGCTATGGCGTCATGCATCGCAATACCTTTGTCGATGCTCCCCATGTGCTCGATGGGACCTTCGCCGTGCCCGGCACGGGCGTGCGCCTTGCCGGACAGATTACCGGTACGGAGGGTTACATGGAAGCGGTCGCGACGGGTCTCCTCGCTGCGCTCAATACCTATGCCGAGGCTATCGAGGTTGCTCCTGTCGAGCTGCCGCGCGTGGGCGCTCTCGGCGCGCTCGTGGGCTATGCGACCGATCCTGCTACGGTCGGATATCAGCCCATGCATGTTAATTTTGGCCTGGTGCCTCCCCTCGAGGACGGTAAACGCCGCAGCAAACGTGAGCGCTATCAGGCCTATGCGGATCGCGCCCTTAAGGCCTTGGATTCCTATCTGGAATCGCGCTCCGACCTGTTTGGGGGCGACCGGTCATAGCCTTTGACCTGTACGGTGCCGTCGACTCGTTCATAGCCTATATTGCACGCGTCGAGGGGATTTCTTCTAACACTGTTATCGCTTACGGCTCTCGTCTGGAGCGTTTTGCCACTTGGTGCGAGCGTGGGGATATCGATGCACGCACGGCGGACGTACGTACCGTTCGTATGTATCTGGCGGAGCTGTCGCGCGAGCAGGTGGCGCCCAGGACGATTGCGGCGCACCTGTCTGCCATTCGTTCGTTCTATCGATGGATGGCTGCCGAGGGTCTTATCGATGGAGACGCTGTCTCTGCGATTGCCTCGCCCAAGCTTCCACGCGATTTGCCCGGAGTGCTGACCACCCAGCAGGTTAAGGCACTGCTTGCAGCGCCAGACGTTTCAACGCCTGCGGGACTGCGCGATGCGGCGATGCTCGAATTGCTCTATGCATCCGGGGCTCGCATTTCCGAGCTTGCGGCACTCAATGTTGAGTCCATTGCTTGGTCCGAGCGAACGCTGCGGCTTTGGGGTAAGGGGAGCAAGGAGCGTATCGTGCCCCTGTATCGGCGTGCTCTCGATGTGACCCACCGCTATATTGAGGAAGGAAGACCGGAGCTTCTTGCTCAGGCAAAGCGTGGCGACGGTACGAACGGTGTGCATCCGCTGTTTATCTCGGCACGCGGCAACCGTATGAGCGCCGCCATGCTTAGGCGACGGTTTCATATGTTGGCGACGCTTGCGGGTATCCCTTCCGATATCGCCCCGCATGCGATGCGCCATACTTTTGCGACCGATTTGCTCGAGGGCGGAGCGGACTTGCGCTCTGTCCAGGAGTTGCTGGGGCATGCAAGCTTGTCCACCACGCAGATTTATACGCATCTCACGCCCGATCGGCTCAAACGCGCCGTTACCCAAGCTCTTCCGCGCGGCGAATAAGGCAGGAGATGGGTTCTATCCAATCGATCGCGCGGCCGTGTGTGTGGTTTTGATTTCGGGTTGGCAGAAAGATGTAATCCTGCTATCATTCATCGGGTTGCTTCACGGCAACAGGTTTTTATCACGCACGCGCGGCTACTTCATACCGTGGTGCCCGGGCTTTGGTAGCACATGTCCGGGTTGGTTTTGGAGGATGACCCCGCGCGGAGGCAAACCACAGGAGGTTTAACATGGCTACCAAGATTAATATCCGCACCCTGCTCGAGGCCGGCTGCCACTTCGGTCACCAGACCCGTCGCTGGAACCCCAAGATGAAGCCGTTCATCTTCGGTGAGCGCAACGGCATCTACATCCTCGACCTCAAGCAGACCATTCTTGACGCCGACCAGGCTTACACCTTCGTCAAGAACGTTGCCAAGGGTGGCAACGTGCTGTTCGTCGGCACCAAGAAGCAGGCTCAGGAGGCCGTCAAGAACGCCGCTGAGCGCGCCAACATGCCTTACATCAACCAGCGTTGGCTCGGCGGCATGCTGACCAACTTCGTCACCATCCGCTCCCGCATCAACCGCATGGAGGAGCTCGAGGCCATGGTCGAGGACGGCCGCATGGCTGTTCTTCCCAAGAAGGAGCAGGCTGTTCTGGGTAAGGAGCTCGCTAAGCTCCAGACCAACCTCGGTGGCGCCCGTGACATGAAGGGTCTGCCCCAGGCTCTCTTCGTCATCGACACTAAGCGCGAGGAGAACGCCATCAAGGAGGCCCAGCGCCTGAACATCCCCGTCGTCGCTCTGATCGATACCAACTCCGATCCCGACGAGGTCGAGTACGGCATCCCCTGCAACGATGACGCCATCTCCGCTGTCACCCTTATGTGCGAGCTCATGGCCGACGCTTGCCTCGCCGGCTCCGGCAAGGAGCAGGTCTCCGAGGCCGAGATGGCCGCTGAGCCCAAGGCCGAGTAAATCAGTCCTAATTAAGTCTTTTTCATCTCTTTGAAAGGAACCACAATGGCCCAGATTACCGCCGCTATGGTCAAGCAGCTCCGCGAGATGACCGACTCCCCGATGATGGAGTGCAAGAAGGCTCTCGTCGAGGCTGACGGTGACATGGACGCCGCTGTTGACGTTCTGCGTAAGAACGGCCTCGCTAAGGCTGCCAAGAAGGCTGGCCGCGAGACCAACGAGGGCGCTGTCGCCGCGTTCGTCTCCGAGGATGGCAAGACCGGCGCTCTGCTCGAGCTCTCCTGCGAGACCGACTTCGTCGGCTCCAACGCCAAGTTCACCGGCTTTGCTTCCAAGGTCGCCGAGGTTGTCGCCACCACCGAGCCGGCCGATGTCGACGCTCTGCTCGAGAAGCCGATGGGCGAGGAGACCGTTTCCTCCGAGCTCACCGAGATGATTCACATCATGGGCGAGAACATGAAGATCTCCCGCTTCGCCGCCCGCAAGGCCGAGAACGGCGCTCTCGCTTCTTACATCCACATGGGTGGTAAGATCGGCGTCCTCGTCGAGTTTGCTTTCGAGAAGGCTGAGACCGCTCAGGCTGAGTCCTTCAAGACCTTTGCCCACGACGTTGCCCTTCAGGTTGCCGCCGTCGCTCCGATCTGCGCTACCCGCGATCAGGTTCCGGCCGAGACCGTCGAGCATGAGAAGCAGATCTACATGGCTCAGGCTGCCGAGTCCGGCAAGCCCGAGGCCATCCAGGAGAAGATGGCTGTTGGCCGCCTGGAGAAGTTCTACAAGCAGTCCGTGCTCACCGAGCAGGAGTTCATCAAGGACAGCTCCCTCACCATCAAGAAGTACGCTGAGCAGGTCTCCAAGGAGCTCGGCGATACCATTACCGTCGTTGCCTTCGACCGTCTGGTCCGTGGCGAGTAAATAAGCTCTTGTAGCTGGTAATGAGCAGGCTGTGGGTTTTACTCACAGCCTGCTTTTTCATGCCTCTAAGCAGAGCCTTTGATATCATATTGAGAGTCTAATTAAAGGAGGATCGCTTTGTCCGACATCCGATATAAACGCGTGCTTTTGAAGCTTTCCGGCGAAGCACTGATGGGCGATGGCCACTATGGCATCGACCCCAAGGTTACCGACCATCTTGCCAAGCAGGTCAAGGAGCTGCTCGCCGTTGGCCATGAGGTCGGCATCGTTGTCGGCGGCGGCAATATTTTCCGCGGCATGGCTGGAGCTGCCGGCGGTATGGAGCGTGCTCAGGCCGATTACATGGGCATGCTTGCAACCGTTATGAACGCGCTCGCCCTGCAGGATGCCTTCGAGCATAACGATGTTCCCTGCCGCGTTATGAGTGCCATCCAGATGAACGAGATTTGCGAGCCCTATATTCGTCGTCGCGCCATCAATCACCTGTCCAAGGGCAATGTCGTTATCTTCGCAGCCGGCTCGGGCAATCCGTACTTTACGACTGACACCGCCGCGGCCCTTCGCGCCTGCGAGATCGGTGCGGAGATTCTGATTAAGGCCACCAAGGTCGACGGTATCTACGACAAGGATCCCGTCAAGTGCGCCGATGCCGTCCGCTTTGACAAGATCACCTATCACGAGGTGCTCGTCCGCGGCCTGCAGGTTATGGATTCCACGGCTACGGCCCTGTGCCAGGATAACCGTATGCCCATTTTGGTCCTCAACATCGATGGCGAGGACAACGTCAAGCGCGCGCTTTCGGGTGAGCCCGTCGGCACGCTCGTCTATCAGGAGGATTAAGCATGGCAGAGAACATCACCGCCCACATGGACAAGTCGCTCGAGTCCCTCAAGCATAACTTCTCCAAGGTCCGTACCGGCCGAGCCAACGCTAACATTCTGTCCGACATCACCGTCGATTATTACGGTGTTCCCACGCCGGTCACGCAGGTAGCCGCCGTAAAGACCCCCGAGGCCCACATGCTGCTCATCGAGCCGTGGGATAAGGCGCTTATCAACGCCATCGTCAAGGCCATCGGCGCTTCCGATCTGGGTATTACCCCCAACTCCGATGGCACCGTTGTTCGTCTTCCGTTCCCGGCTCCCACCGAGGAGCGCCGTCGCGAGCTCGTCAAGGAGTGCCGCGAGTACGCCGAGCAGGCTAAGGTGTCTATCCGTAACATCCGTCGCGACTTTAACAACAAGCTCGAGCGCGATGAGGAGCTCACCGAGGACGACGTCCGCCGTGAGCAGGCCAAGGTGCAGAAGCATACCGACGAGTATGTCGCCAAGGTCGAGGAGCTTCTGAAGGAAAAAGAAGCCGAGGTCATGGAGATCTAAGGTGCATTACGACGAGAACAAACTGGTCGAGTACTTTGCCGACGCCCCTGCGGGCGTCGGTTTTTCCGACCTAGACCTCAATAATATTCCACATCATATCTCGTGCATCATGGACGGCAACGGTCGCTGGGCTACGGCGCGAGGTCTTGCCCGTACCGAGGGCCACAAGGCGGGTATCGTCTCCCTTCGTGAGATCATTACCGCCTGCGTGCGTCTGGGCGTCGACGTGCTTTCCGCCTATGCGTTTTCAACCGAAAACTGGAACCGCCCGCAGCATGAGGTTAACGTCTTGATGCATCTGTTTGCCAAGACGTTTATCGATGAGCTGCCGCTTCTGAAGCGCGAAAACGTGCGTGTTGTCTTTTTGGGCGATATTTCCGCGCTGCCCAAGAAGACCCGCGACGTTTTTGAATGCGGTCTTGCCGAGTGCGCCGATCACACCGGTATGACGCTGGCGCTTGCCGTCAACTACGGCGCTCGTGCCGAGATTACGCGTGCTGCCCGTCAGCTTGCGCTCGATGCCGCCTCCGGCAAGATCGATCCTGCTGCTATCGACGATGATATGGTTGCTTCGCACCTGTACACCGCCGGTCTTCCCGATCCCGAGCTGGTCATTCGCACCTCCGGCGAGCTACGCCTTTCGAACTATCTGCTGTGGCAGGTGGCTTATTCCGAGTTCTATGTCACCGATACCTATTGGCCTGACTTTGATCGTTGGGGCCTTGTCGACGCCATTTTGGCCTTTCAGGGCCGTGACCGTAGGTTTGGTGGACTGAGCAAGACCGAGGAGGCTTAATCGTGTCCGATCGTCCCAAGGCATCTGCTCCCAAGACGCCTGCGCGCAAAGCTGCCGCTGCGGGAGCGCCTGCAGCGAAGAGCGGCACCGGTTCCTGGCTTGCGGGCTTTATTACCCGTGCCGCCGCCGGTATCGTCTACGCTGTCGTCTTTATCCTGTGCCTGGTTTTGGGTATCGTGCCCACCGCCATTTTTGTCTCTGTCATGAGCGGGCTTTGCTGCTTTGAGTTTTTCCGTATGACGAGGCTCGATGGCAAGGTCGCCAACGAGCATCTGGGCATTATTGCCGCCGTGCTCTTTCCGTTATCGGCGCTTGGCGATTCGCTTTTGCTGAACGCCCTGCTTTTTGCACTGATGCTCGCGGTGGGCATTTGGTATGTTTGGTCGCCGCGTACCCGCATCTCTGATGTGGCCGTGACGCTCATGGGTCCCATCTACACAGGCTTTATGCTGTCGGCTATTGTGCTGCTGCGCGATGCCGTGCCCGGTTTTGCCGGCGCCCTGCTTTCAGTGGGTGTTTGCGCGTCCCTTTGGGTCTCCGATTCGTTTGCCTACATCGTGGGCAGCCGTATCGGCAAACACAAGATGGTTCCCAAGATCTCTCCCAAAAAGAGCTGGGAGGGGTTTGTCGGCGGCATTCTGGGCTCGGTTCTCATCTGGCTCATTTTGTGGGTGACGCATTTCTATAAGCTGAGCTTGCCCTATGCGCTGCTTTGCGGCGTGGTTGTGTCCATCCTGGGCGTTATCGGCGACCTTATCGAGTCGCGCATCAAGCGCGGTGTGGGCGTCAAGGATTCCGGTAACCTTATCCCGGGCCACGGCGGCATGCTCGATCGTAGCGATTCGCTTATCTTCGGCTGCATCACCGCGCAGCTGATGCTGATGATCGGAGGCGTGCTGTAATGTCCTTCCAGACGACCTATGGCTCCGATGGACGTCTCCGTGTTGCCATCCTGGGCTGTACGGGCTCTATCGGTACCCAGGCGCTCGATGTTTGCCGTCAGCATGCCGATCGTCTGCAGGTGACGGCGCTTTCCGTTAATTCCAGCACCTCCGAGCTCGTTGCAGCTGCCCGCGAGTTCTCGGTTCCGGCGGTTGCCGTGGCCGATGTCGCTCATGGCGATGACGCCGTGCTGCAGGAGTTGCCCGAGGGAACGGAGCTCGGCGTAGGTGCGCAAGCGGTTTGCGAGCTCGCGCGTCGCGACGATGTTGACTGTGTTCTTGTCGCTATTGTGGGCGCCGCCGGTCTCGAGGCGAGCCATGCGGCCTTGACCTCGAATAAGCGCCTTGCCCTTGCCAATAAGGAGTCGCTCGTTGTTGGCGGTGACCTGCTGATGCCGTTGGCTCAGCCCGGTCAGCTTATCCCGGTCGATTCCGAGCACTCTGCAATTTACCAATGCTATCTGGGTGAGAATCCGCGCGAGGCCCATTGTATTTGGCTTACCTGCTCGGGCGGTCCGTTCTTTGGCCGTTCGCGCGAGGAACTCGACCGTGTGACGCGCGCCGATGCCCTGGCGCACCCTACGTGGGCTATGGGTGCCAAGATCACGATTGACTCCGCTACCCTCATGAACAAGGGCCTGGAGCGTATCGAGGCGATGCACCTGTTCGGTTGCGACCTCGACTTTATCAACGTGGTCGTTCAGCGCCAGTCAAAGATTCATTCGATGGTCGAGTTTGCCGACGGCTCCGTGATGGCGCATCTCGGGGCATCTGACATGCGCATTCCCATCCAGTTTGCCTTCTCGTATCCCGAGCGCTGGGATACTCCGGCTCCGCGCATCAATTTCCGCGAGTTGGGTCAGCTTACCTTTGATGCGGCCGACATGGATACGTTCCGCTGCCTGGCGCTGGCCGAGCGTGCGGGCAAGACGGGCGGCACCATGCCGTGCGTGCTCAATGCCGCCAACGAGGTCGCCGTCGATGCCTTCCTGCATGATGGCTGCAGTTTTACCGATATCGATCGCATTGTGGAATCCTGTATGGATGCGCATGATGCGCAGACGGTCGATTCGTTTGAACAGCTTCGCGGTATCGATGCGTGGGCGCGTGAAAAGGCCGCGCAAGTGCTCGCCGCAACCCGTTCTTAACCCATAAGGATTGCTTTTTCGTTTTATGGAAACTGTTCTGAGCGTTCTCTCATCGGTCTTTTGGGGCCTGCTGATGCTTTCCGTCCTCGTGTTTTTGCACGAGGGCGGCCACTTTTTGGCGGCGCGTGCCTGCGGCGTCCGGGTGACTGAGTTCTTTTTGGGCCTGCCGTGCCGCTTTGATATCCACTATACGTCTCGTCGGATCGGAACCAAGTTTGGCGTGACCCCGCTGTTGCTGGGTGGGTATGCTGCCATCTGTGGCATGGATCCGACCGATGTTTCGTATGCCGATCGCGTGCTTGCCGCCATCTATCGCCACGGCCGTGTGACGGTGGCCGATCTTGCCGTCGAGCTTGAGCTGTCCGAGGAGGATGTGCTCGAGGCCTGTGCTTTGCTGCTGGGTTGGGGCTCCATAGCTCCTTGGTATGAAGAAGGGGAAAAGCCTTCGCCTGGTTACTATCCCACCAAGTACCAGACCCTGCCGCGTGACGCGGCGGGTTATACCACCTTTGACGGCCGTCGGTTCGATCGCGAGCACGCGACAGTCGAGGGCGATGTATGGGAACTGCTGTGCGGCGAGGCTGAATTCCTTGCACGCGAGCGCTCGCACACCTATTTGGGTCAGGGCTTTGTCAAGCGTGCCTTTATGCTGCTTGCGGGCATTATCGTCAATATCCTGACGGGCTTTTTGCTCCTTATGAGCATCTATTCCATTGCGGGTGTCACGGTGCCGGTGGACACCAATGTGATCGGCCAGGTTGACGAAGGCTCGATTGCCTCTGCGGCGGGAATCGAGGATGGCGACGCGATTCTTTCGGTCGACGGAGTATCGTGCTCTACCTGGATGGACGTTTACGATGCCATTGGCAAGGCTGCCGGTAAGGACGATATCGCCATTGAGTACGAGCGTGACGGCAAGAAGCATTCGACCACGGTTGCGCTCAAAGAGGACGAACGCCTAGGTGTGTATGTCTCTACGCAGGTGGTTCGTTTAGACCCCATCACGTCGGCTCGCCTGTCGTTCTCCTATGTCGTGCAGACAGCGGAGGGCGTGATGCGCCTGCTCCAGCCGCAGCATACGATGGAGATTCTCGATCAGTCCTCTTCGATCGTGGGTATTAGCGTTATGTCCTCGCAAGCTGCTGCTGCCGGCCCTGCCACGTTCCTTTCGTTTGCCGCCCTCATTTCGTTCTCGCTTGGCTTTATGAACCTGCTGCCCATCCCGCCACTCGATGGCGGCAAGTTGGTCATCGAGATCATTCAAAAGATTGCGGGCCGCGAGCTTCCGCTCAAGGTCCAGACGATTGTGAGCTATGTGGGCATCGCGCTCTTTGCGCTGCTGTTTGTCTATATGCTTCGTTCCGACATCCTTCGATTTATTCTGTAGGGGAGTGTTTGGATTGTCTTTATCCCATCCTTTGCCTCGCGAGTTGACGCGCCCCGTGCATGTGGGCGGCGTGCAGATCGGTGGAGGCGCGCCGGTGGCGGTCCAATCCATGACCTGCACCGATACCGCTGATGCCCAGGCAACGCTTGCGCAAGTGTGCGCGTTGGCGCAGGCTGGCTGCGATATCGTGCGCGTGAGCGTGCCCACCGAGGCCGCGCTTGAGGGTTTCCGCACCATCTGTGCCGAGTCTCCGGTGCCGATCGTTGCCGACATCCACTTTAACCATAAGCTCGCCATTGGTGCCGTTGAGGCCGGTGCTGTCAAGCTACGCATCAATCCCGGCAATATCGGCGATTGGGCCAAGGTTGACGCGGTGATCGATGGTGCGGGTGCCGCGGGCTGTGCGATTCGTATCGGCGTCAATGCTGGTTCGCTTGAGCAGGATATCGCTGAGCGCGACGACCTCACGCAGCCCGAAAAGCTCGTGATGTCGAGCGAACGTTTCGTCAAGCATTTTGAAGACCGCGGCTTTACGAACATTGTGCTTTCGGCCAAGGCCCATAGCGTGCAAACGACGCTCGACACCTATCGTGCCCTGTCGCGTGAGATTCCCCACGTTCCGCTTCACCTGGGTGTAACCGAGGCGGGTACCAAGCTGCAGGGCACCATCAAGAGCTCGGTGGGCCTTGGAATCCTGCTGTCCGAGGGAATCGGTGACACCATGCGCGTTTCGCTCACGGCCGATCCGGTTGAGGAGCCGCCGGTCGCCTGGGGAATTTTGCAGTCGCTGGGCCTGCGTCGCCGCGGCCCCGAGATTGTCTCGTGCCCCACGTGCGCCCGCTGTCAGGTTAACCTGATCGCAATCGCCGAGGAAGTAACCGAGCGGCTTAAGAACTATGCCGCGCCGCTTTCGATTGCCGTCATGGGATGTGCCGTCAATGGCCCCGGTGAGGCTTCTGATGCCGACCTGGGCGTTGCTTGCGGACGTGGTCAGGGCCTGCTCTTTTCGCACGGCCAGATCATTGGTAAAGTAGCGGAGGACCAAATTGTCGACGCGCTTATGGCCGAGGTCGACAAGCTTATTGAGGAGAAATAAATGACCCGAGCAATGTATATGTCTAAGCTGTATGCTCCGACGCTCAAAGAGGATCCGGCCGACGCTGAGCTTGCGAGCCATCGCCTGCTGCTCCGTGCCGGTATGATCCGCAAGGAGGCCGCCGGTCTCTATTCCTATCTGCCGCTCGCGTGGCGCTCGATTCGCAAGATTGAGAACATCGTGCGCGACGAGATGGACGCCGCCGGCGCCCAGGAGCTCATGATGCCCATCATGGTCGATGCCGAGCTGTGGCGCGAGTCCGGCCGTATCGATGCCTATGGCAAGGAGCTCGTGCGCTTTGATGACCGCCACGGCCGCGAGTTCGTGCTCGGCCCCACGCACGAGGAGACCGTGACTGCCCTGGTGCGCAACGAACTGCGTTCATACAAGCAACTGCCGGTGAATCTCTATCACATCCAGGACAAGTTCCGCGACGAGTTCCGTCCCCGCTTTGGCCTGATGCGCGGTCGCGAGTTCATCATGAAAGACGCCTACAGCTTTTCTGCCACGCAGGAGAGCCTGCAGGAGGAGTACGACAAGATGAAGCAGGCGTACGCCAATATCTGCGAGCGCTGCTACATCAAGGCCCTGCCCGTCGTCGCCGATTCCGGCGAGATCGGTGGCGATACCTCCGTCGAGTTCATGGCGCTGGCAGAGGCCGGCGAGGCTTCGCTGGTCTACTGCGACGATTGTGGCTTTGCTGCCGATGACGAGGCGGCAAGCACCAAGGTCGTTGTGACCGAGGGCCCCGGCGACGGCACACTCACCAAGGTCGAGACTCCGGGTATGGGCACCATCGAGGCCGTCGCCAAGTTCTTCGGCTTCCCCGAGAACGGTACGCGCAAGTCGCTGGCTCTCATCGACGCCGAGGGCAAGCCGGTTGTGGCCATCGTTCCGGGCGATCATGAGCTCAACGACTGCAAGGCCGAGCATGTCTTTGGCAAGGGCTATCGCATGATGACCGACGAGGAGCTCCAGACCTACGGTCTGCATAAGGGCTTTATCGGACCGGTTAACCTGCCCGAGGGCATTCGTCTGGTCTGCGACGAGAGCCTGCGCGAGTCCAAGCAGTGGGCCTGCGGTGCCAACGAAGTCGACTATCACTTTACCGGTGCCTGCCCCGAGCGCGACTTTACCGTCGACGAGTGGGCCGACCTGGTTACCGTCGTTGCCGGCGACCCTTGCCCGCACTGCGGCAAGCCGCTCTCCGCTGCTCGCGGCATCGAGGTTTCCCAGGTCTTCCAGCTGGGCACCAAGTACTCCGAGGCCATGGGTGCCACCTTTATGGACGAGGACGGCAAGGAGAAGCCGCTTATCATGGGTTGCTACGGCGTGGGCGTGTCCCGCTCGCTCGCTGCCGTCGTGGAGCAGCACAACGACGAGCACGGTATCGTTTGGCCGGTCTCTGTTGCCCCGTACGAGGTTGCGGTGATTCCGCTCGACCCCAAGAAGGAGGAGTGCGCTTCTGTTTGCGAGCAAATCGTCGAGGGTCTGTGCGCCGAGGGTATCGAGGTTGTCGTTGACGACCGTGACGAGCGTCCCGGCTTTAAGTTTGCCGACAACGACCTTATGGGCTTCCCTTATCAGGTGGTGCTCGGCAAGCGCGGCCTTAAGAACGGCACCGTCGAGCTCAAGGATCGTGCCACGGGCGAGCGCGAGGATGTGGCGATCGATGAGATTGTCGCCAAGGTCGCTGAGCTTGTGAAAGCAGCCCGTCGTTAATCGAGCCCGCTGCGTTTAGTGCACTTGTTAAGCGGCCCTGCGTCTCTCGAGGTAGAGATGCAGGGCCGCTTTTGCGTCTAAGGGACATTTGTTGCTAAAAGGAAAACCCCGCAGCCCATACGAGCTGTGGGGTTTTCCTTTGTGCCTCCGATGCGAAATAAATCGCTCAGATATTACTGATAATCGACGACGTCGATCCAGTTCTTAAGGAACTCATCGTTCACGTTGCGCTTACGAGCGAGCTCGGAAGCGGCGACGATGCTCGTCCACTGACGCACGACCTGCATGGGCATGTCGGCGCGATCGCAGTAGAGCTCCAGGTAGGCCTCGGCCTGGTCCTTGCTGTTGAGGGCAAAGAGCAGGTAGGTGGTGGCAACGTCGGCAGCAGGGGAGCCCTGGGTGGCGTGTGCCCAGTCGCAGACGTACAGCTGGCCGTCGTCGCCAACGATGACGTTGGAGGGGTTGAAGTCGCCGTGGCAGACCTTGAACTCCTTGGTCATGCCGTCCAGACGCTCCTGAAGGTTGTAGCGCGTGGTGGCATTGAGCTGATCGAGGCTGTCGATCATGCGGGCGAACTTGTCGCGCTGGCGGTTGAGCAGCGGGGAGGTGTAGCCGTGGATCTCGATCTGGAGGTCGACGAACATCTCGAGGTACTCACCAAAGCGCTGGGGCTCGGCAGCCATCTTCTCGGCAAGGGTGGTGCCCGGAACCTTCTCGGTCACGAGCGCCCAGCCGTTGGCGTTCTCGAGCTGAGAAACCTCGAGAGCCTTGGGGCTGCGGATGCCGCACTCATTGATGCGGGCAAGATTCAAAGCCTCGTTGAACACGTCGGAGACGGGCTTGGTCTCGTTAAAGACCTTGACGATCTTGTCGCCCAGGTCGTAAACGACTTTGTTGCCGCGACGGACGAGCTCGGTCTTGGATTCGGGGAGCAGCATGATTGCATCCTTTCAACGATGCGATAGAAGCAGCGGCGGGGGCGTGCGTGCGCCCGTTCACCCCCGCCAAAATAACCGTGCTAAAAACTAGCAGACGGCGTAGTCCTGGGGCTCGCGGCCATAGTAGGCGTCCAGGTAGAGCTCCTTGATCTCGCTCATGAGCGGGTAGCGCGGGTTAGCGCCGGTGCACTGGTCGTTGAATGCCTGCTCGGTCATCTCGTCGAGGGTGTCGAGGAAGTACTGCTCGTCAACACCGTAGTCGGCGATGGTCTTCTTGACACCGATGAAGTCCTTGAGCTCCTCGAGCTTCGTGATGAAGTTCTCGAAGACCTCCTTGTCGTCCTTGCCCTCGATGCCGCAGTACTTGGCCATCTCGGCGTAGTTGTGCAGCGCGTTGGGGTAAGGATACTGGGAGAACGTTCCCATCTTGACGGGAGCCTCGGCGGCGTTGTAGCGCATGACGCGAGTCAGGATGATGGCGTTGGCGATGCCGTGGGGCAGGTGATGGAAGGCACCGAGCTTGTGGGCCATGGAGTGGTTGAGGCCCAGGAAGGCGTTGGCGAAGGCCATACCGGCCATGCAGGAGGCGTTGTGCATCTCCTCGCGGGCATGCGGGTCCTTGGCGCCGTTTTCGAAGCTGGAGGGCAGGTTCTCGAAGACGAGCTTGGCAGCGCGCTCGGAGAGGCCCTTGGTGTAGTCGGAGGCCATGATGGAGACATAGGACTCGATGGCGTGGGTCATGACGTCGATGCCGGAGGCGGCGGTCAGGCCGCGCGGGGCGGTCATACAGTTGTCGGCGTCAACGATAGCCATGTTGGGGAGCAGCGCGTAGTCGGCGAGCGGCCACTTGATGCCGGTCTCCTTGTCGGTGATGATGGCGAACGGCGTGCACTCGGAACCGGTGCCCGAAGAGGTCGGGACGGCGACGAAGTAGGCCTTCTTGCCCATCTCGGGGAAGGTGAAGATACGCTTGCGGATGTCCATGAAGTCCATGGCCATGTCCTCAAACTTGCACTCGGGGTGCTCGTACATCATCCACATGATCTTGCCGGCGTCCATAGCGGAGCCACCACCGACGGCGATGATGACGTCCGGCTCAAAGAGAGCCATCTGCTTGGCGCCGCGACGTGCGCACTGCAGCGACGGATCGGGCTCGACGTCGTAGAAGCAGTCGTGGGCGATGCCCATCTCGTCCAGCTTGGCCTCGATGGCGCGGGTGTTGCCATTCTTGAAGAGGAACTGGTCGGTGACGATAAAGGCGCGCTTCTTGCCCATGACGCTGCCCAGCTCGTCGAGAGCGACGGGCGTGGAACCCTTCTTGAAGTAGACCTTCTCGGGAGCGCGGAACCACAGCATGTTCTCACGGCGCTCGGCCACAGTCTTAACGTTGATCAAGTGCTTCACCCCAACGTTCTCGGAGACGGAGTTGCCGCCCCAGGAGCCGCAGCCCAGGGTCAGAGACGGCTTCATGCCAAAGTTGTACAGGTCACCGATGCCGCCGTGCGAGGACGGGGTGTTGATGACGATACGGCAGGCCTTCATGACATGCTCGAACAGGCTGATCTTCTCGGCCTGGGCGGGATGCACGTACAGAGAGGCGGTGTGGCCCGGGCCACCGGCGAGTACCAGGTGCTCGGCCTTGTCGACGGCCTCCTGGAAGTCCTTGGCGTGATACATGGCCAGGACAGGGGAGAGCTTCTCGTGGGAGAACTCCTCCTTGGCGGGGTCGGTGGAGGTGACCTCGGCGATCAGGATCTTGGTCTTGGCGGGAACCTCGATACCGGCGAGCTCGGCGATCTTGGCGGCAGCCATGCCGGGGATGCGGTGATCGAGAGCGCCGTTCTTGAACATGGCGCCGCGCAGGGCCTCCATCTCGGCACCCTGCTTGACGAAGTAGCAGCCGCGCTTCTGGAATTCGGCCTTAACCTGGTCATAGATGGTGTCGATGACGGTCACGGACTGCTCGGAAGCGCAGATCATGCCGTTGTCGAAGGTCTTGGAGTGGATGATGGAGTTGACGGCGAGCAGCACGTCGGCGGTGTCGTCGATGACGACCGGGGTGTTACCGGCGCCAACGCCCAGGGCGGGCTTGCCCGAGGAGTAGGCGGCCTTGACCATGCCCGGGCCACCGGTGGCGAGGATGATGTCGACATCGCGCATGACCATGTTGGTCAGCTCGATGGAGGGGACATCGACCCAGCCGATGATGCCCTCGGGGGCGCCGGCCTTGACGGCGGCGTCAAGCACGAGCTTGGCGGCGGCGATGGTGCACTTGGCGGCAGCCGGGTGCGGGGAGATGATGATGGCGTTGCGGGTCTTCAGGCTGATCAGCGTCTTGAAGATCGCGGTGGAGGTGGGGTTGGTCGTCGGGATGACGGCGCCCACGATGCCGATGGGCTCAGCGATCTTGGTGATGCCGTAGGCCTCGTCGCGCTCAATGACACCACAGGTCTTGGTGTTCTTGTAAGCGTTGTAGATGTACTCTGCGGCGTAGTGGTTCTTGATGACCTTGTCCTCAAGAACGCCACGACCGGTCTCCTCGATGGCCATCTTCGCCAACGGGATACGAGCCTTGTTGGCGGCCATGGCGGCCTCGTAGAAGATCTTGTCGACCTGCTCCTGCGTGTACGTAGCAAAAAGCGCCTGGGCCTCTCGCATCTGAGCGAGTTTAGCCTCAAGCGCCTCTACGTTGTCTACAATTGCGGGAGTAGTGTTTTCCGGTGACTTTTTCACCATTTGTGTCTCCTTGCGATCGGAGATTTACCCTACGTGTTGCATGATAGCAAGAAATTATTCGGCGAACGGTAAGATTCCCGTAAAAGGCACACTAAAACGCTTCAACCTGCTGAAGCGTTTTAATTAAAAATATCGCCTGGCATTTGCCCGCTCATTGGGGACAGACTTATATGAGTGCTTTCACTCATTTGGGACAGACATCGTTTTGCCATTTCGCTGTTCTGGACCTGTTATTGCCGCTTATTGGATATAAATAGATCACAGGCTCAGCATTTCGCGTTGCTTCTCTCCTTTTAGGTGTTGCCTGTACAGTTTTGAAAGGAGAGATTATGCCCCGATGTGCCCGCGCCGTTTCGATCACCGGCTATTACCATGTTTATGACCGAGGCAACTCCAAGCAGATTATTTTTGAAGATGACTCCGACCGCTATCGTTTCTTGACGGATATCTCGGACAGGTTTGCGCGCCATAAAGTGGCGGTGTTGGCTTGGTGCCTTATGGACAACCACTTCCATTTGATGGTTGATGACCCTTATGACAACCTTTCAAAGGCGATGCAGTGCGCATTGACGGCGTATGCTAAGTATTTCAATGGGAAAACGGGAAGAACGGGCCATCTGTTTGACAATCGCTATTCGCGGGTTGCGGTTGAGTCGGATACGCAGGCGGTGCAGCTGCTCGATTATATCCATCTCAATCCCGTGAAAGGTGCGCTCGACTCACTCGAGGCGTACCGATGGTCAAGCTTCAAGGCCTATCAGCTGGGCTACGATCCCTTTGACATTTGTGATGCGGCCCCTATGCTCGATATTGTCGGAGGCTCCCGTTGCTATTGCGAACATCTCAAGGAAGCTGCCGGGCGCATCTGGTCGGTGGAGGTTCTTCCACGCCGTCGGATCCCCGATGAGGAGGCCCTTTCCGTTGCGCGCGAAGTCCTGCCGAGCATAGATCCTACGCTGCTTAAGGCCCTGCCACGCCCCGAACGCGATGCCTGCCTGCTGAGGCTCCGGCAGGCACATCTCACGGTCAAGCAAATTGCCCGTATCACCGGTATCGGCGCTACAAGTGTGACCAAGGCCACTGCGGGCTGGAAGGAAGCTGCGTGAGGCAGGGGCCGGAGCTAGTCGGGGCGCCGCAGACACGCATCATGTCTGTCCCCAATGAGTGAAAACACCCATGTAAGTCTGTCCCCAATGAGTGCAAAAAGGCGCCCTCCACAAGAGAGGACGCCTTTGGTAAGTTCTATGTGAACGCGAGGTCTTTGACCCGGAGAGTCCGAGGTACTTGTTGGTAAGACCTTATTTAGGAGCGCGCAACCTTGCCAGACTTAAGGCAGGTGGAGCAAACGTTCATCTTGCGACGGTGACCATCGACGACGACGTAGACGCGCTGGATGTTGGGGCGGAACTTACGGTTGGTGACGCGGTGAGAGTGGCTGATGGAGCGACCGGCAACGGGGTGCTTACCGCAAACTTCGCAAACTTTGGACATAACTGACCCTCCTTGGGCGACAAACGAACATGTCGCGTTAACAAACAAGCCTGAACTATAGCACAGAAGCAGTTCCCTGTGCGTAATCTACACAGAGATATTTCTCTTATGGCGATAGTGCCCACGCTACGGCCCTGGACGTAGATCCGATTTGCGTGTAGCAGAGGGGATTATGCCAGCTCGCATCGACGTTTTCAAGCTTGTCCCGCAAATATATATAGGTTTATGGAGCGTTGAGTCCGTTTGCGGATTGCTCCGTATTAATGCTCGCAATTAAGCTCGGGGTTGGCTACACTATCCCTTGACCATTAAAGGGGTACGAGATACCCACATGGATTTATATTGCTGCCATAGAGCAGTCCTTCCTGTGGGTGTCTGGTCCGCTTTGAGCGGTCGGGCATCTATTTTTTTGACTGTATCAGCAGTCAAGACATGTGAGGAAGGAGATCGATGGGCACGACTTCCCCCAAGGCGGTCATCATGGACGAGACCGCCGTCAACCGAGCGATGACCCGCATCGCGCACGAGATTCTCGAGCGCAACGAGGGCTGTGAAGACCTCGCTCTGGTCGGCATCGTCACGCGCGGCGACCTTCTGGCAAAGAAGCTCGCCGAGGCGATCAAGGAGATCGAGGGTGTTGACGTTCCGCTCGGCAGCCTGGACATCAGCTTCTATCGCGATGACTATGCGACTAACTTCGCTCCCGCGATCCACGCCACCAACATTCCCTTCAGCGTCGACGGCAAGCGCGTCGTTTTGGTGGACGACATCCTGTACACGGGTCGCACCATCCGCGCCGCTCTGGACGCCGTTATGGACCTGGGCCGTCCGAGCCGCATCGAGCTGGCAGTTCTCGTTGACCGCGGTCACCGCGAGCTCCCTATCTCGCCGGACTTTGTCGGCAAGAACGTTCCCTCGTCGCACGAGGAGAACGTGCACCTATATATGAAGGAAGTTGACGGCCGTACCGCTGTCGAGATCAACGACGTCGCGCCGGGTTCCCACGTGGGCTCCGCGCCGCTGGGAGGTGAGTAGTACCGTGGCGTTCAATCATAAGCACCTGATCGACATTACCGAGTACTCCGAAGAGGACATCAAGCTCATCCTCGAGACCGCCAAGGCGTTCTCCGAGGTCAACGAGCGTGCCATCAAGAAGGTCCCCACGCTCAAGGGCAAGACTATCGTCAATATGTTCAACGAGCCCTCGACGCGTACCCGCAGCTCCTTCGAGCTCGCCGAGAAGCGTCTTTCGGCCGACAGCCTCAACTTTGGCGGCTCCTCGACCTCCACGGTCAAGGGCGAGAGCCTCGTCGATACCGTCGAGACGCTCAACGCCTACAAGATCGACTGCATCGTCGTGCGCGACAAACATGCCGGTGCTCCCTACATTGTCACGCAGAATTCACCCGCGAGTGTTATCTGCGCCGGTGACGGTAAGCACAACCATCCCACGCAGGCTCTGCTCGACCTGTACACCATCTGGGAGCACAAGGGTGACTTCCACGGTCTGAAAGTCGCCGTCGTCGGCGACATCGCCCACTCCCGCGTTTGCGGCTCGCTGATCCCCGCGTTGAAGATCATGGGCTGCGAGACCTACGCCGTCGCCCCCGGCACGCTGCTGCCGCCGGCGCCCGAGGTTCTGGGCTGCGACCACGTGACGAGCGACCTCGATTCCGTCCTGCCCGAGCTGGACGTCGTCTACATGCTGCGCGTACAGCAGGAGCGCCTCGAGGGTGCCCCGTTCCCGACCATTCGCGAGTACCACAAGCTCTTCGGCCTGACCAAGGACCGTGAGAAGCTCATGAAGCCCGACGCGATCATTTGCCACCCGGGCCCCATCAACCGCGGCGTCGAGTTCGACTCCTATATGGCCGACCACCCGCAACGCTCCGTCATCCTGGAGCAGGTCTACGCCGGTATCTGCGTGCGTATGGCTATCCTGTATCTGCTGCTTGGAGGTGCCGATAATGGCCTTGCTTCTTAAGAATGCCCACGTCGTCGATCCGTCCGTCGAGCTTGACGGGGTCGTTGACGTCCTGATCGACGGCGACAAGATCGCCGAGGTCGGCGAGAACCTCGCCGCCGAGGGAGCCGAGGTCCGCGACCTTTCCGGTAAGTACCTTGTCCCTGGCCTGGTGGACATGCACGTCCACCTGCGCGAGCCCGGCTACGAGGTTAAAGAGGACATCGAGAGCGGCACCCGCGCAGCTGCCAAGGGCGGCTTCACTGGCGTGTGCGCCATGCCCAACACCGACCCCGTTACCGATAACGGTACCGTTGTTGAGTTCGTCAAGTCCCGCGCTGCCGAGGTCGGCCACTGCCGCGTCTATCCTTCTGGCGCCATGACCCGCGGTCTTAAGGGCGAGGCTATGTCCGAGATGGGCGATATGGTCGCCCACGGCGCCGTCGCCTTCACCGACGACGGTCGCGGCGTGCAGGGTGCAGGCATGCTCCGTCGCTGCATGGACTACGGCAAGATGTTCGGCAAGGTCTTCATGAGCCATTGCCAGGACGAGGACCTGGTCGGCCACGGCCAGATCAACGAGGGCAAGGTTTCGACTCGTCTGGCCCTCGAGGGCTGGCCGGCTGCCGGCGAGGAGCTCCAGATCGCCCGCGACATCGAGATCGCCAAACTGACCGGTGCCAAGCTGCACATCCAGCACATCTCCACCGCCCATGGCCTGGAGCTCGTGCGTGCCGGCAAGGCCGCTGGCGTTCAGGTTACCTGCGAGGCCACCCCGCATCACATGTTCCTGACCGAGAACGACCTGGACGAGACCTACAACACCTCGCTCAAGGTTAACCCGCCGCTGCGTACCGACGAGGATGCCGAGGCCATCCGCCAGGGTGTCATCGACGGCACCGTCGACGTCATCGTCACCGATCACGCTCCCCACACGCCGTGGGAGAAAGCCCGTGAGTTCGAGCTCGCGCCCTTTGGCATGATCGGCCTCGAGACCTCGCTGTCGCTCGTGCTCACCGAGTTGGTCAACACGGGCAAGATGGGTATGGGCCGCATGGTCGAGCTCATGGCTATTAAGCCGCGTGAGATCCTGGGCCTTGATCAGGTTCAGGTCAAGGCGGGCTCTGTTGCCGACCTGACCGTCTTCGACGCGTCTGTCACCTGGACGGTCGGCGAGGACGGTTACGAGTCGCGCGCCGAGAACTCCGGTTTTGCCGGCCGCACGCTCACCGGTCGTGCCACCGATGTGTTTGTCGGCGGTAAACAGACGCTTGCCGACGGCTGCATCTGCTAGCATAGCCTTATCGCTTTTGCGCGCGGTGCCCTTGCGGTGCCGCGCTTTCTGTTCGTTTGGTCCATGCAACTGCATGGGGGATTGGAGCGTCTATGCCCACACCTTCCACTGCACGCATGCACGACTTCGAGGTCGTCTCGAACCAGGAGATCGCCGACGGCATCTTCTCGCTCGTTATTTTGGCCCCCAAGCTTGCAAGTGCGCTCAAGCCCGGTCAGTTTGTGAACATCGCCGTGCCCGGCGATGCCTCTTCGCTGCTTCGCGTGCCCTTGAGCTTCTATCGCTCTGACGCCGAGGCCGGTACCGTCGAGCTGTGGTACGCCGTCGTGGGCGACGACACCCGTCGTCTGTCGCAGATGGGCCCCGGCTCCAAGTCCAACCTGTTGGGCCCTGGCGGCCGCGGCTGGCTGGTACCCGAGGGCACCAGGAAGGCGCTGCTCGTGGCGGGCGGCATCGGTGTTCCGCCCGTGCTGTGCCTCGCTGGCATGCTTGCCGAGCAGGGCGTGGCCGTTGACGTGTGCCTGGGTTTTGGCACCGCGTCCAAGGTCGTGGGCGTCGATGAGTTCCGCGCGCTGGGAGCCACGGTCAACGTGTGCACCGACGACGGCTCGTTGGGTACGCACGGCTTATGCACCGATCCTGCCGCTGAGCTGCTCGGCAAGGGCGGTTACGACTACGTCGCCAGCTGTGGTCCCGCCGTTATGATGAAGAAAGTCGCCGCCGCTGCCGCCGAGGCCGGCGCGTACTGCGAGGTGTCGCTCGAGCGCATGATGAGCTGCGGCTTTGGTGCCTGCAACACCTGCAATGTCGAGACGGTCGACGGTATGAAGGGCGCCTGCATGTGCGGCCCCGTGTTTGATGCTTCCAAGGTGGTGGTCTTCTAGTGGGTACCGTGAACATGTCCGTCGATTTCGGCGGCGTCAAGATGCAGAACCCCATCAACACCGCAGCCGGTACCTTTGGCTACGGTTGGCAGTTCCAGAACTTCTTTGATGTCTCCCAGCTGGGTGCCATCACCACCAAGGGTTGCGCTGCCGAGCCCTGGCCCGGCAATCCTGCACCCCGCATGGCCGAGATCCCCGGCGGCATGATCAATTCCGTGGGCCTGCAGAACCCCGGTGTGGCCGCTTTCGCCCGCGAGTCCGGTCCGTGGCTCGAGCAGCTCTCCAAGGACGGTTGCCAGGTCATCTGCCAGGTTGCCGGTCACTCCGTTGATGAGTTCGTGCGCGCGCTCGAGATGTATGTCGAGCTGTGCCCCTGGGCTGCCGGCTATGAGATCAACGTGAGCTGCCCCAACATTGCCGCCGGCGGTGCCGCCATGGGCTCCACGCCCGAGGGCGCCTCTTCCGTTATGGCTGCCTGCCGCAAGGTGACCGATAAGCCGCTGTTCGTTAAGATGGCTCCGGTCAATGTCGCCGAGATCGCCCGCGCCCTCGAGGCTGCCGGCGCCGATGGCCTTTCGGTCATCAACTCCATCCAGGGCATGGCCATTGACGTGCACACCCGCAAGTCCCGTGTGGCCAAGCCCAAGGGCGGCCTTTCGGGCCCGCTGTGCCACCACATCGCCGTGCGCATGGTCTGGGAGGTCGCCCAGGCCGTCGATATCCCCATCAACGGTGTCGGCGGTGTCATGACCGGCGAGGATGCGGCCGAGTTTATCCTGGCCGGCGCCACCTGCGTGTCGGTCGGCATGGCCAACTTCGTCGACCCGTGTGCTTCGCTTAAGATCGCGCACGAGCTCGAGGCCTGGGCGGAGTCCCAGGGCGTAAAGGACATCAACGAGCTGGTAGGTGCGTTCGAATGCTAGAGACCGATGCCCGCGACCGTGTTATCGTCGCCCTCGACTGCGACCGTGAGCGCGCACTCGAGCTCGCCCATGAGCTTTCGGGCCATGCCGCCTGGCTCAAGGTGGGCATGACGCTCTATTACGCCGAGGGTCCCGAGATCGTCAAGACGTTTAAGGATTTGGGCTTTAAGGTCTTCCTCGACCTCAAGTTCCATGACATTCCGCATCAGGTGCGCGGTGCCGCTCGCTCGGCCTCGCTTGCCGGTGCCGACCTGCTCTCGGTCCACGGCTTGGGTTCGGGCGCCATGCTCGCTGCCTGCCGCGAGGGTGCCGAGGAGGCGCGCGAGGACCGCGCCAAGCTCGTCGCCATCACCGTACTTACGAGCATGAATCAGGATGCGCTGGCGGAGATCGGCGTCGAGTCGCCCGTGGCCGAGGAGGCCGCTCGCCTGGCAAAGCTCGCTCAGGCCAACGGCATCGACGGTATCGTGTGCTCGCCGATGGAGGCTCACGACATGCGTGAGCTGCTCGGCCCCGACGCGCTGATCGTGACTCCGGGTGTGCGTCCGGTGGGTGCCGCCCTGGGCGATCAATCCCGTGTGGCGACACCTTCCCAGGCTATCGAGCGCGGTGCGAGCCACATCGTGGTGGGCCGTCCTATTACCGGCTCCGACGATCCGGTTGCGGCCTTTGACGCCATCGTCGCCGAGCTGGTCGAAAACGTCGCGTAAAAGATTCCCTCAAGTCACCACTTTTGGGTCTTATTAGCACAAATTAGCCCTTGTGCCTGCGAAAACTTTCCCATCCTTTGTGTGGAATCACAGGTCAGGGGCTCAACTTTGACCTCCGTATATTGCACTTTTCGCAGGTATCGTCTAACCTATGGAGCCGTCGATTGGGCATTTAGTGCGTTTGACGTGCTAAAATGCCAATTATTACATCAGATATAACCCAACTATTTGGAGGTTCGAATGGCACTCCCTCAGCTTACCGACGAGCAGCGTAAGCGGGCTCTTGAGAAGGCTGCCGCCGCACGTCACGCCCGCGCTGAGCTTCGCGAGCAGATCAAGAAGGGCGAGAAGTCCCTCGAGTCCGTGCTCAACTCCGATGACCCCATCGCTTCCCGCATGAAGGTTTCCACCCTCATCGAGTCTCTGCCCGGTTATGGCAAGGCCAAGGCCGCCAAGATCATGGAGGAGCTCGGCATCTCCGCTACCCGTCGCGTCCAGGGCCTCGGCGTCCGTCAGCGCGAGCAGCTCCTCGAGCAGCTGACCAAATAAGTGAGCGCTCAGGATTCAAAGCTCTTTGTGATTTCTGGACCGTCAGGTGCAGGCAAGGGGACGCTCGTCAATCGTGTGCGCGAGCGCCGCTCGAACCTGGGCCTGACGGTTTCGGCTACCACGCGAGCGCCACGTAAAGGTGAGGTCGACGGCGTCAACTACTTTTTCCTGACGCGCGAGGAGTTCGACCGCCGCGTGGCAAACGGTGAGTTTGTTGAGTGGGCCGAGGTCCACGGTAACTGCTACGGCACGTTGGTGAGCGAGGTCGCATCCAAGCTCGCCTCTGGCTCGTCTCTGATTTTGGAGATTGATGTCCAGGGTGCCCTGCAGGTCAAGGAGCGTTTCCCCGAGGCCGTGTTGATTTTTATCAAGCCGCCTTCGCTTGAGGTGTTACGCGATCGCCTGGTCGGTCGCGGTACCGAGACGCCCGAGACGATCGAGCTGCGCATGGCAAACGCCGCCGATGAACTTGCCCTTGCCGACCGCTACGACGACGTCGTGGTGAATGACGATCTCGACCGCGCGACCGATGAGCTCGTTCGCGTTCTCGATATGCATGAAAGGATCTGAGGTCCGTGTCCGTTGTAAAGCCTTGTATTGACGATCTTCTGGAGAAGACCGATCACAACCGCTTCCTGCTCGCCTCGCTTGCCTCCAAGCGCGCCTGCGATATTAACAGCATGCTGCGCGGCCAGCACAACCGCGTGCTTGCCGTTCAGGATGTCGATGACATTACCATTGGCCTCTCCGGTGCCGATACCATCTCGATGGCTATGGACGAGATTGTCGACGGCGATATCTCCTACGACGAGGCTCGTTACAAGAAGGCGCTCGGCCACAAGGTTGCTGAAGCCTAAATGGCAGCTCGCGTCTGCCTGGTCCACTATCACGAGGTTGGACTGAAGGGCAAGAACCGCGCACATTTTGAGCATATCCTCATGGATAACATCAAGGCGGCCTTGGCCGCCTTTTCCGTGAATGCCGTATCTCGAATTTCCGGTTATATCCTCGTGACCTTTAACGAGCATCAGGCCGACGAGGCGGCGCGTGTCATTCGCACCGTCCCCGGCGTTGCCCGCGTGTCCCTGGCATATCACACCAACCGCGACCCGCAGGAGTACTGCGCCGCCGCCGTGAAGGCGCTGCGTGAGTTTGGTCCTTTCGATTCGTTTAAGGTGCATGCCAAACGCTCTAACACCGACTACGAGCTCACCTCGATTGATATCAATCGTCAGGTTGGCGAGGTGCTGTGCGAGGCCTTCCCCGATAAAAAGGTCCAGATGCACGACCCCGACGCGATGGTGCACGTACTGGTGGTCCAGGGTAGCGTTTACGTGTATGCGCGCTCCGAGCGCGGCGTGGGCGGTCTGCCGGTGGGTTCCGCCGGCAAGGTTGTGACGCTTCTGTCGTCGGGCATCGATTCTCCGGTGGCGACCTGGATGCTCGCGCGTCGCGGCGCGGTGTGCGTGCCGGTGCATTTCTCCGGTCGTCCGCAGACACCCGATACGAGCGAGTATTTGGTTCAGGACATTATCCGTGCGCTTGCGCCGGGCGTCCAGATCGGCCGCCTGTACGTGGTGCTGTTTGGCGATTGCCAGCGTGAGATTTCCGTGGCCTGCCCCAGCAACCTGCGTGTGATCATGTATCGCCGCATTATGTATTCGGTTGCCGAGCGCATTGCGCGTATCGAGGGCGCCAAGGCTATCGTGACCGGTGAATCGCTCGGTCAGGTTGCCTCCCAGACGCTCGAGAACATTATGGCCGTCAACGAGGCCGTCAAGATCCCCGTGTTCCGCCCGCTGATCGGTTCGGACAAGCAGGAGATCATCGCGCGTGCCGAGGAAATCGGTACCTTCGATATCTCGACCGAGGCTGCTCCCGATTGCTGCACGCTCTTTATGCCGCGCCGCCCCGAGACGCACGCAAAACTCGATGCCGTGCATGAGGCGTGGGAGCTGTTCGATCACGAGGAGATGATTGAGCGCTTGCTCAAACAGACCGAGTACATCGACTTCGAGAGCAACACGTACAAGGCCCCTAAGACCTTAAAACGTAAACATCCTCAGCTTGCTCCACGTGAGATTTACCAAGATCACGAATAATGTTGTGTATAGACCGGCGGTGCATTTGCATCGTCGGTCTTAATTTACCTGGGCATTAGGCGATAAACGGTTCATTTGTCGACGTGTATCTGAATAAATGGACACTATCCTGCAAGGTTTTGGTCAGCTTTTGGTTTGACTTCGATAACCGGTGTGGGCGTGCGGAGGCTACGGCGCTCGTTTCCTGACACGATGGTGTTGGGAGGTGTTTGCTATGGCGCAACGCGAGCAACACGAACGGGTTAAACGGATGGACCGCTGGGCAGAAAAGCTGCTCGGCCATAAAGCGATGGTCGTGGCGATTCTGATTGTCATTGCCGCCGCGAGCGGCTTGGCGATGGCAAGTTTTGGTAGCCGCTCCAGCGGCGTTTCGTTTGAGCGCGGTGATGAGGCGGGCGCCTCGGGTGTGCGCGGGGCCGGGGATGGGTTACCTGATGATGCCGATGAGTCGTCTGCCAAGAGTTCTTCTGCTGCTGAGGTGTACGTCGATGTCGATGGCGCCGTTGCGAGGCCTGGCGTGTACCGGCTCAAAGACGGAGCGCGGGTGTCCCAAGCGATCGATGCCGCCGGAGGGCTCACGGCTGAGGCGGATGTGACAGGGCTTAATCGTGCGTCCAAGATCACAGATGGCCAAAAGATCTATGTTCCGATGGTGGGGGAGCAACAAGCGGCTGCGGCGGTCGGCGGGGTCGAAAGCGGTGCTGCCATGACTGCTGGTGCGGGGTCTTCGTCGGGGCTTGTGAATATCAATACGGCAAGTGCGGCGGAACTGCAGACGCTTTCGGGCATCGGGCCTTCTACGGCCCAGTCGATTATCGATGAGCGGACTCAAAACGGGGCCTTTGCCTCGGTCGATGACCTCATGCGCGTATCGGGGATCGGTGAGAAAAAGCTCGCCAAAATTAAAGATTGCATCTGCGTATGAGTGTGTCCGAGTGCGAGCATGTGATGCCGCCGCGGCCCCTGATGCCGTGGACGATGGCCCTTTGTTCTGGCTTGTGTGCGAGCTGCGGCCTGGTGCTTAACGTGGCAGCCGATTTGCTGCTGGGAGAGCGGGCAGCGCCCGTCACATTGCTTATGGCCATTCCCGTTGCGTCTGCCGCGTGCATCGTATTGGCTCGGTTTTGTATGCGTCTTGTGCGGTGGAGGCGATGGCTGTATGCCGCGGCCCTCGGCCTCCTGGCGGGAGCGGTCGTGTCCGCGGGTTGGGCGATAGGGGCGCTGCGTGCTTCGACGGCACTGGATAATCGAGCTGCGAGCAGTCTTGAGTTTGTTGTACAGGGCGACCCATCCATCAATGACGGGACGTACTCCTATACCTGTGATTCATATGCGGGTGGAAAGCGCTTGGGCGAGATACGGCTGTCGTGTGATCGTGAGCTCGGCGCCGGTTCGCATGTGCAAGCTATCGGTCGAATTTCGCGTTTTGAGAATGATGCGTATGGGCGCTCACGCGTGCTTCGGGGCGAGCTTCGAAAAGTTAAGGTCATCCGGTTGGTATCGGTTGACGAGGGCTTTCCGGGGCCGTTGCCTTGGCTGCGAAACGAGCTCCTTGCCGCTATCGCGCCCGAGACCGATCCGGCGCGCTCGCTCATTGCCGGCGTTGTCTGCGGACGCTCCTCCGAGCTGCGTGCTCAGCCGTCGGGCGATTTGTTTTCGGTAACGGGCACCGCACATCTTATCGCCGTCTCGGGCAGCCATCTTGCCATCGTTGGGTTTGTGATTGAGAGCGCCCTGCAAAAGACTCGCCTCTCTCGTGGGCTGCAGAGAGGGCTGTTGGTGCTGGCCCTCGCTGCCTATGCCGTCTTTACGGGCGCTTCGCCCTCGGCCGTGCGCGCGTGCTGTATGGTGGCGGTGACGCTTGTCGTCAACGGCGCCGGACGTCGTCGGCATGGCCTTTCGGCTCTATTTTTGACCATGACAATCTTTATGTTGCTGCGGCCGACAGTATTGTTCGAGATGGGTTTTCAGCTATCGTGCGCCAGTGTTTTTGCCATCCTTTGTTTTTGCCCCTACGCTACCTACGCCTTGGGTGAGCTGAGCGTGCCATCGGGGGTTGCCAGTATTTTGTCCGTCACGCTGTGCTCGCAGATCGCGACACTTCCCGTAACCATTCCCGCATTTGGGATGTTTTCGCTCATTGCCCCGCTTGCAAATGCCGTGATCGGTCCGGTGATAAGCGTGCTGCTCGCATCTTCGGTTGTGCTGGTGCCTTGCTCGCTTGTGCCGCTCTTGCGTCACGGGGCGCTAGTGGTGCCCATGGCTATCGCTCGCTGTGCCCTGTTCTTTGAGCAGCTCTTTGCTGACGTTCCGGGCGCATCCGTAAGCGTGCCGCCCGATACGCCCTTGGTATACGTGGTACCTTTTTCGCTGGTGGTCCTCTTGGTCTTGTGGCCACGCCCCAGCGCGCGGCCCATGGCAGTGGGGCTGCTGTGTTTGATGCTTGCAGCGGGCGTTCCGTATGTCTATTGGGATCGATGTGCGCCGCCTTCGGTGACAGTCCTTGATGTTGGCCAGGCCGATGCGATTCTGGTCCGTCAGGGTGGCGCCGTGGCGCTCGTCGACTGTGGGCTCGACGACCGCGTGGTGTCGGCGTTGGTTCGCAATAACGTCCACCATATCGACGCCGTCTTCGTGACACATTGGGATGAAGACCATTGGGGCGGTCTTCCCGACGTACTCGATCGGTTTTCGGTGGGAACCATTGCGGTTGCGGCGGATGCGCTGGGTAGTGCGCCTGCTGAGGTTCTGAATCGCCCAAGCGTCACGTATCGGCAGGTGGCTCGCGGAGACACAGTCGATATCGGCGCATTTCGGGCTCGTGTGATGTGGCCGTTTGATACGGTTGACGGTGAGGGCAATGAGGACTCGCTTGTCTTGCTGCTCTCCTATGCTCAGGAAGGCAAAAGCCTGCGTATGCTCCTCACCGGTGATGCCGAGGTCGATCAGGAGCGCGAGTTTGTACAGGAGGTGGGTGATATCGATGTGCTCAAGCTGGGGCATCACGGCTCAAAAGATTCTGTCGATACAGACCTGCTGGAAACCCTTAAGCCCGAGCTCTCTATTGCGAGCGCGGGCGAGGGCAACCGCTACGGTCATCCATCCGATGCCTGCATCGATGCCGTTAGCGATGCGGGCGGCGCGTTCGCATGCACTATCGAGAGAGGCGACATTACCGTCTCGCCGGCTGCGGCCGGTTTTGCCATGTGATGTCAGCGACCTTGATGCTGCCGTTGGCGCGGGACCAACCCGTGGGATAGAATGGCACGGTACGAACAGGAGAGCCTGCGGGAGGGGAGCGCGATGTCTGAAACCGGTCTGCTGCCGGCATATCTGATCGTCGGTACCGACGGAGTCAAGCGCGACCACGCCGTCTCGCGTATGAAAGCACGTCTGGAAAAGTCGGGTATGGTCGAGTTCAACCTCGACGAGCGCGACATGACCAAGGACCCTGATATCGAGTCCATTATCGGATCGCTCAACACTTTTCCCATGGGCAGCGAGTTTCGCTTGGTAATCCTTGACGGCTGCTCAAAGCTCGCCAAGGCGGTCTCGGAGCCGCTTGTCGAGTATTTAGCGAGTCCAAGCCCCACAACGGTCTGTCTCATCATCGCCGACTCGCTTGCCAAGAACACGCGCCTGTATAAGGCGATCGCCAAGATCGACAAGAAGGCCGTGATCGATTGCTCCGGCACCAAGCGCTGGGAGCTACCGCGCCGCGTGCAGCAGATGGCGACGCAGCACGGCAAGTCGATCTCGACGGCGGCCGCCGAGGAACTCGTCTCGCGTTCGGGTGAAAACACTCGCATGCTCGATAACGACTTGGCCAAGCTTGCCCAGATGGTCGATGCGCCGCAAATTGAGCTTGCCGATGTGGAACGCTGGATCGTGCGCACGGCCGAAGTTCAGCCCTGGGATTTTCTCAACGCGGTCTCGGCTCGTGATATGCGCCGCTCGCTTGAGCTCTTTGGGCTGCTACCCGCCAAGAGCTATGTGTGGACCTACACGCTGCTGTGCGGACGCATTCGCGAGCTTATCGTCGCCAAGGCGCTCGATGCGCGTGGGCAGGGTCGCGAGCTTGCCGCGACGCTCAAGCTTCAACCCTGGCAGGTTAAGAATCACCTGACCTGGGCACGCCGCTTTTCGATGGCGGAGCTCGTCGCGGCGCTCGAGGGCGCGGTCGATGTTGAGCTCGCTCTTAAGGGTTCGGCCGATTCTCAGAACGCGCTTTTGCTCTGGATTACGAACATCTTGAGAAAATCGTGATGATAGCTGTCTATTTGACAAATTCGTTCTATCCCTTTGAGGGGGAGCGTGCTATAGTAGGCGCTTGCATGACCTCACCGTGTCTCAGAGGTGTCATACATTTTTTGCAAGGAACTCGAAAGGAACTCCAGAAGTGGCAAACATCAAGTCTCAGAAGAAGCGTATCCGCACCAATGAGGCAGCTCGCATGCGTAACAAGGCTGTCAAGTCCGAGCTCAAGACGCTGACCAAGCATGTCCAGTCCGCCGTCGCCGAGGGCGACGCCGAGAAGGCCCAGGCTGCCCTCAAGACCGTCACCAAGCGTCTCGACATGGCTGCCGCCAAGCATGTTATCCACAAGAACCAGGCTTCCAACCGCAAGTCCGGTCTTGCCAAGCTCGTGAACAGCATCAACGCCTAAGTTGTAAATTTCACACCACACAGATTACGCGCATAAATGGAGCCTGTTTTATGGAACAGGCTCCATTTTTTGTACCGCTCGGGTAAGATAGTCCGCATGAATACTTCAATTGACATTTCCCACATCCGCAACTTCTCGATCGTTGCGCACATCGACCATGGCAAGTCCACGATCAGTGACCGCATCCTCGAGCTCACCCATACCGTCGACGAGCGCGACATGGAATCGCAGCTGCTCGACACCATGGATATCGAGCGCGAGCGCGGCATCACGATCAAGTCCAATGCCGTTCGCGTTTCCTATGACGCCGACGATGGCGAGACGTATCAGTTCAACCTGATTGATACGCCGGGCCACGTGGACTTTACCTATGAGGTCTCGCGTTCGCTTGCCGCTTGCGAGGGTGCGGTGCTCGTCGTTGACGCCACGCAGGGCGTCGAGGCGCAGACCGTCTCCAACGCGACGCTCGCCATGAACGCCAACCTGGATATCGTGCCCGCTATCAACAAGATCGACCTGCCGTCGGCACACCCCGACGAGGTTAAGACCGAGATCGAGGATGACCTTGCGATTCCTGCCGACGATGCCGTATGCGTATCGGGCAAGACCGGCGAGGGCATCCATGATCTGCTGGAGTCCATCGTCTTTTTGATCTCACCGCCCAAGGGCGATGCGACGGCTCCGCTCAAGGCGCTCATCCTGGATTCGTATTTTGACGAGTACCGCGGCGTCGTCGCCACGGTCCGCGTCTTTGACGGCTCCATCAAGAAGGGCGATACCCTGCGCATGATGCAGGCCGAGGGCGACTTTTTGGTCGATGGCGTGGGCGTCAAGCGTCCCGCCGAGACTCCGGTCGACGCGCTGACGGTCGGTGAGGTGGGCTACGTGGTCACGGGCCTGAAGGACCCTGAGGCCGTTCGCGTGGGCGATACCCTCACGTGGGCGTCGAATCCCTGCCCTGAGCCGCTTCCCGGTTACCGTGAGGCCAAGCCCATGGTCTATACGGGCTTGTTCCCGATCGACAACAAGGATTACGAGAACCTGCGTGACGCTCTCGATAAGCTGCATGTCAACGACCCGTCGTTGGTGTGGGAGCCCGAGACCTCGGTGGCGCTCGGCTTTGGCTTCCGCGTTGGCTTCTTGGGCCTGCTGCATATGGAGGTCGTCAAGGAGCGCCTGGAGCGTGAGTTCAACCTGGACCTCATCGCCACGAGCCCTTCGGTGGACTATCACGTCTACAAGACCGACGGCGAGATGATTGATGTCCGCAGCCCGCAGGATCTGCCCGAGGCTACGCGCTTCGAGCGCATTGAGGAGCCCTACCTCAAGGCCAAGATTATCTGCCCGCCCGAGTATACGGGAGCCGTCATGCAGCTCGCTATCGAGCACCGCGGCATTACGACCGACATGATCCACCTCACGAGCAAATCGGTCGAGATGCGCTTCGACATGCCGCTCGCCGAACTCATCCTGGACTTCTTTGACCAGCTCAAGAGCCGCACCAAGGGCTATGCGTCGCTCGACTATGAGTTCAACGAGTATCGTCCCTCCGAGCTCGTCAAGCTCGATATCCTGCTTTCGGGCGACGAGGTGGACGCGCTTTCGTTTATCGTGCACAGGGACAAGGCCTATGGGCTGGCCCGCGGGTTGTGCGACAAGCTCAAGGAAATTATTCCGCGCCAGCTGTTCGAGGTGCCCATTCAGGGTGCCATCGGCAACAAGATCATTGCCCGCTCGACCGTCAAGGCGCGCCGCAAGGACGTTTTGGCCAAGTGCTATGGCGGCGATATCTCGCGTAAGCGCAAGCTGCTCGAGAAGCAGAAAGAGGGCAAGAAGCGTATGAAGGCCATCGGTTCGGTCGAGGTCCCGCAAGAGGCCTTTATGGCGATCCTCAAGGTGGACGAGTAGTTCCATGGCGCTTTCTGAATACAGTACGCGGCTGCTGGGTGCCTATGCCGAGCAGCCGTTCCTTATGGCTCCCATGGCCGGCGTGACCGATCCCGCCTATCGCATCATGTGCCGCCGCCGCGGTGCCAATCTTGCCTATAGCGAGATGGTGAGCGTGGCGGGCCTTGCCTATGCCAGCAATAAGACGTGGCGCCTGGTGCTGCCGGCAGACGAGGAGCGGCAGATCTGCGTACAGCTCTTTGGCTCCAAGCCCGATCAATTTGCGAGCGCCGTCGCTGCCGTCGAGGAGCGTGTGGGCGATCGCCTGTCGCTGATCGATATCAACATGGCCTGCCCGGCTCGCAAGGTCGTCACCAAAGGCGAGGGCTCGGCGCTCATGCGCACGCCCGAGCTGGCCGAAAAGATCGTCGAGGCGGCGGTGGGCGCGGCGCACGTGCCCGTGACCGTTAAGATCCGCAAAGGCTTTTATTCCGAAGATCGCAATGCCGCGACGTTTGCCCAGATGCTCGAGGGGGCGGGCGCCGCTGCTGTGGCGGTGCATGGTCGCTGTGCCACGCAGCTCTATACGGGTCAGGCCGATTGGTCGGTCGTCGATGAGGTGGCCGATGCCGTCGAGATTCCCGTTATCGGTTCGGGCGACGTGTTCTCGGCCGAGGATGCCGCGAAGCATCTGCACAACTCGGGTGCCAGCGCGGTGTTTATCGCACGCGGTATCTACGGTAATCCCTGGGTCTTTGGTGATGCTCGCGCCCTTGCGCTCAATGGCGTACCGGTGCCGGTGCGCAGCTCTGTCGAGCGCCTGGACGCCCTGCGCGAGCATCTCACGCTGACGCATGAGCTTCTGCCGCTCATGTCGCGTGCCCGTACGTATGCAAGCTGGTATCTAAAGGGCATGCCCCATGCTGCCGCCTGGCGTGCCCAGGTGGTGCGTTGCTCCACATATGAGGAGTTCATGGCATTGGTCGACGATATCGAGCACGATGTGGTGGCCTGCGAGGCCGCACTTGCCGCTGGCGAGTCGGTGCCCGCTCATCCGCTGGGGGCCTAACGGTGGCCGTTACCGCGCTGTACGTGCATGTGCCGTTTTGCGCTCAAAAGTGTCGGTACTGCGACTTTGACTCACGCAGTTTTGCTCCGTGCGACCTGAGCGCTGCGCTCGATGCCTATTTTGAGCAGCTGTATACGCGCCTTGATGCCTTTGGAGACACCGGGGCGCTTGCGCAAGTCCGCACCGTCTATGTTGGCGGCGGCACACCGTCGCTGGCGGGAGAGCGTCTGGTGGAGCTTGCCCGGCGTATTTGCATGTGGTGCAAGCCCGTTGAGTTTACCTGCGAGGCTAATCCTGAGCCGCTGACCGCCGAGCTTGCCGCTGCGCTTGCCAAGGTTGGTGTCACACGTGTCTCTGTGGGTGTGCAAACGCTCGATAACACCGAACTCACTGCCATCGGCCGCATTCACGATGCCGATCGGGCGCTCGCTGCCATCACGACGGTTAAGGACGCTGGGCTCGATGTGTCGTGCGACCTTATGTGCGGCCTTCCCGGGCAGACCGCAGCGAGTTGGAAGCGCACGCTCGATGGCGTGTTGGCAGCGGCGCCGCAACATGTGTCGGTGTACCCGCTCACGCTCGAGGAAGGCACGCCGCTCTACCGCATGGCGTGTTACGACGAGTCGCTCGAGCCCGACGAGGATTTTCAGGCTGCGTGCATGGAAGCGGCGCGCGAGCGTCTGGGCGCGGCCGGCTATCACCCGTATGAGGTGGCAAGCTATGCACTCGACGATCATGAGTGCGCCCACAACATTGCCTACTGGACCGGACGGGGCTATCTGGGCCTGGGTCGCTCTGCCGCGGGCATGCTCGACGCCGATGATTTCGATCGCTTGGCCGGGCTTTATCCCGACGTGCCCGCTCGCGGCGATGCGTATCGCGTGCGTCTGGTGCAACGCGACGATGCCGCGACGACGTTTGATGCCGAGTATCTGTCGCAGCGCGAGGCGGCGGCGGAGGATTTGATGCTCGCCTGTCGCATGACGCGTGGCATTGGGCCCGACCTGTTGGTTCGCTCGGCAAGCGTGATTCCTGCAGACGAGCTGGCGGCGTCCTGCGACCGTGCGCTCGAGTTGGGCCTTGCCACCTGGGTGCCCATTGATGTCGAGGGGCATGCGGGACGCATCACCTCAAAAGATGTTGTAGCAGGTCGCGCCCGCGCCCGTTTAGCGCCCACCCACTTGGGCTGGCTCGATGGAAATATGCTGTTCGAGCTGTTTTGGGGTCTAGCTTAGGCCGCTCGGGTAGAATTACCGCAATATATACGCTGCTGTGAGCAGGAGGTTGCCGCGCATGGCGACGATGAACGAAAAAGATTACTACGAGATCTTGGGTGTCTCCAAGGACGCCACCTCGCGTGATATACAGAAGGCCTTTCAGCAAAAGGCCCGCAAGCTCCATCCGGACGTCAACAAAGAGCCGGATGCCGAGGAAAAGTTTAAAGAGGTTTCCGAGGCCTATGCCGTGCTTTCGGACGAGCAGAAGCGTGCGCGCTATGATGCCATGCGCTCGGGCAATCCCTTCGCCGGCGCTCCTTCTGCTTCGCCCTATGGCGGCGGCTACGCCGGCAGCGCAGGCTATGGCAATCCCTTTGAGGGCGGCTTTCCCTTTGGTGGCGCCTGGGGCCAGCAGCGTCGCAGCCAGGCTGCCTATAATCCCGAGAACGGCGCCAACGTGGTCGTCGATATTAAGCTCGACGCCAAGGAGGCCAAGGGCGGTGCCCGCAAGACCGTCCGCTATACGCGCTTCGATACCTGTGGTCATTGCGGAGGCTCGGGCTCTGTCTCGTCCGAGCATGCACATACCTGTCCGAGCTGCGGCGGTCGCGGCCACATCGACGTCGACCTGTCCTTCCTGTTTGGTGCCGGCACGTTCCAGTCGGTTTGCCCCGAGTGCGGCGGTTCCGGTAAGGTCGTCGCCGACCCCTGCCCCGATTGCGGTGGCAGCGGGCGGACCCGTGTGACCTCCGAGCAGACGATTGAGTTTCCTGCCGGCACGCATGATGGCGACGAGGTCCATATTGACGGCATGGGTCACGCAGGCACCAACGGTGCCTCGGGCGGCGATTTGGTCGGGCGCGCCCATGTCGAGGCCGAACGCCTGGAGGGCAAGGCTCGTACCGGTTTTTACCTGATGGGCATCGTGGCGCCTTTTTTGGTGCTGTCGGCCATCTCGGGCGTGTTCTCGGCCTTTGCCATGATGTGCTTTGTTCCGTTTGCCATGGGCTTGTTCATGGTGCTCTCGGACGGCGTGCTTCACCGCAGCCTGCTGTGGTGGAAGCGCGGCGCGATGCAGTTTGCCAACGGTTTTGCCAACGGATTTATGTTTGCTCTCGTGTCGGTTTGGTTTGCGAGCTGCTCGCAACGTGCCATGCTTTCGCCCTACGCAATGCAATAACATCAAACCCTTTGTTTGCGGTCGGCCCAGCTTGGGTATAGGACGCACTGTGACAATAATGAAAGTCGGAAGGATTCGGTCGTGTCGGAAAATAGGGATTACTACGAGGTACTTGGCGTCGACAAGGATGCCGACGCGCGGACGATTAAGCGCGCGTTTCTAAAGAAGGCCCGTATCGTACACCCGGACGTTTCGGACGACCCCGATGCCGAGGCCAAGTTCAAAGAGCTCAACGAGGCATATTCCGTTCTTTCCGACGAGCAGAAGCGTGCAAACTACGATCGCTACGGTTCGCCCGACGGCCCCGGTGGCTCCGGCTATGTCGACATTAACGATATCTTTGGCGGCATGGGCATGGACGACCTCTTTTCGTCGTTCTTTGGCGGCGGCGCCGGCGGTGGCGCCCGAAATCGCCGCGAGCGTCGTCGCGGCCGCGATATGGCCATCTCCCTTTCGGTGACCCTTGAGGAGGCGGCGCTCGGTTGCAAAAAGACGATCAGCTATGACCGCCTTGCCCCCTGCGAGGATTGCAATGGCACCGGTAGGGCCGAGGGTGCGGCCGAAAAGCAGTGCAGCCGTTGCCACGGCACGGGCTATGTCACGACGGTCCAGCGCTCGTTCCTGGGTCAGGTTCAGTCCTCTTCGCCCTGCCCCGACTGCCATGGCGAAGGTACGGTCATCGACCATCCCTGCGAGACCTGCGACGGTCAGGGCCGCACGCCTTCGCACGAAAAGATCGACATCGATATCCCCGCCGGCGTCTCGACCGGTCGTCAGCTGCGCGTGAGCGGCTTTGGCGAGGCGGGCCTTCGTGGTGAGCCCTCGGGCGACCTGATCGTCAACGTGCGCGTCGCCGATCACGAGCGTTTTAAACGCAACGGCGACGACCTGTACCTCGTGAGCGATATCTCGATTGCGCAGGCTGCGCTCGGCTGCGAGATTAAGGTTGAGGGCATTTTACCCGACGAGGTCGTCAAGGTGTGCGTCCCCGCCGGTACGCAGTACGGCGACACCGTGAGTGTCAACAACTACGGTATGCCCCGTATCGGCGGTGGCGGCTCGCGTGGACGCTTGATCGTTCAGCTGCGCGTGCTCGTCCCCACGAACCTTTCCGCCAAGCAGCGCGAGCTGCTCGAGGCTTTCGCCGCCGAGTCGGGCGACGATGTCGCTTCCGGCAAGAAATCGGTGACCGATCGCATTAAGAGCGCTCTCGACGACATCCTCGATTAAGGAGCCCGCGTGCTCGCACCTCATATCTCTGTTGTCAACCTCGGCTGCCGTGTCAACCGGGTTGAGTCCGACCGTATCACTGCCGATCTTATGCGCCTGGGTTTTGCAATGGTGGAGCCTCAGGATGCGGAGCTGATTGTCATTAACACCTGTGCCGTTACGGGCGAGGCCGAGGCCAAGACCCGTAAGGCCGTCCGCCATGCGCTGGCTCATCCAAAAGAGCCCTATGTGGTCGTGACCGGGTGCGTTGTCAATTTGCACCCCGAGGAGCTTCTGGAGCTTTCGGACCGCGTGATCGCGGAGCCGTCTAAGATCGATGTCGCCGAACGCGTCTGCGAGGTGCTGGGCGTTGAGTCCGATAGTGTGGCCGCCTGTAGCGGCGGCGATGTGGTCGATGCGCTCGGTCGCTCGCGTCTGGGTGTGAAGATCCAGGACGGCTGCAACCATCGTTGCACCTATTGCATTGTGTGGAAGGCCCGCGGCCCCGAGCGCTCCGTGCCGGTCGAGTCTGTGCTCGAACAAGTTCGTGAGGCTCAGGAGGCCGGCGTGCCCGAGGTGGTGCTGACGGGCGTGAACCTGGGCGCCTACGATGGCAAGAGTGCGACCGACGAACACGTCGAGATCGATGAGCTGCTCGAGGCCATCATGGAGCGTACGTCTATTCCTCATGTGCGCATTTCCTCGGTCGAGCCCATGGATATCTCCGAGCCCCTGCTTAAGGTCATGGCGCGCTATCCGCAGCGCATCGCCCCGTTTTTGCACCTGCCCGTGCAGTCTGGCTGCACGGCGACCCTGCATCGCATGGGCCGTCCCTATAGCGCCGAGGCATTTGAGGAGACGGTGCGTATGATCCGCGCCAACTTGCCTCAGGCGTCCCTTTCGTGCGACGTCATCGTCGGTTTTCCCGGCGAGACGGACGCGGAATTTGAGGAGTCGCTGGCGTTGTGCCGTCGCGTGGGCTTTTCGCGCATGCATGTCTTCCGCTATAGCAAGCGTCCCGGTACCCTTGCTGCCGATATGCCCGACCAGGTGCCGCCCGAGGTTATGGCTGAGCGCAGCCGTCGTATGCGAGCCGCGGCGCAGGAACTCGCCATTGCCGACGCCCGCCGTCGCGTGGGCACCGTCGAGCGTGCCGTGCTCGAGTATGGCGACAACCTGACGCTCGGTTCGTTCCATCATGCCCGTCTTGACGATACCTGCGGACTCACAGCCCCGTGCCTGCTCGATGTTGCTATCATCGGAGTCGATGATTCCGGCTTGGTCCATGCACGCAGGGAGGTTCATGGAAGCCTCGAAGATTAGACTTACCGTTCCCGATGGAATTGATCCCTCGCGCGTCTTGGGTGCCGGCGACGGCGTCCTTCGTGCGCTCGAGAGCTTGGTTCGCGCCCACGTGGTCGCCCGTGGCGACCGTATCGCCGTGTGCGGTGACCCGGACGAGGTCGAGCTCGTGGCGCGCTTTTTCGAGCATGCTTTTCGCGAGGCTGCCGCCGGACGGACGCTGTCTGTCGACGATGTCTCTCGCTGCCTGGCCGTCTTGCGCGACGGTGAGTACGGGGCTACGTCGCTTCGCGATGATGTGCTGCTTTCGTATCGCGGTCGTGCCATTCGCCCCAAGACGCTCGGTCAAAAGCGCTATGTGGATGCCATCCGCTCGCATACCATCACGTTTGGCTTGGGTCCTGCCGGTACCGGTAAGACCTATCTGGCCATGGCACTTGCCGTTGCCGCGCTCAAGCGTCACGAGGTGGGCCGTCTGATCTTGACGCGTCCGGTTGTCGAGGCGGGGGAGAACTTGGGCTTTTTGCCCGGTACCCTCGAGGAAAAGATCGATCCCTACATGCGTCCGCTCTACGACGCCCTTTTTGACATGATGGATCGCGAGCGCACCGATGAGCTAATGGAGCGTGGCGTGATCGAGATCGCCCCGCTTGCCTACATGCGCGGTCGTACGCTGAGCGATGCCTTCGTGGTGCTCGACGAGGCTCAAAATACCACGCCCGAGCAGATGAAGATGTTCCTGACGCGCTTGGGCTTTAACTCCAAGTTTGTGATTACCGGTGACCTGAGCCAGCGTGACTTGGTAGGTCGTCGCGGCGGTCTTGCCGACGTTGAGCAGATTTTGGGTCGTGTCGACGATGTCGCGTTTTCGCACCTCGAGCGTGCCGACGTGGTGCGTCACGCCTTGGTGGGGAGAATCGTCGAGGCATATGATGCTTATGATGACGTGCGCGAGAAACGCGTGCGCGACCGAAAGGAGTCCCGTTGAGTGTATTGATCAGCAACGATGCCGAGCTCGATACGCTGCTTGACGCGCAGGAGGTAGAGCACATCTGCGGGGTCGTGCTTGCTGCCGAGGGCGTTGAGCGAAAAGTCGAGATTTCCCTTTCGTATGTCGATGAGGATGAGATGCGCGAGCTCAACCACGAGTGGCGCGGTATCGACCGTACCACCGATGTCCTCTCGTTTGAATGCGACTCGGCCTTTGACGAGGATATCCCAGCCGACGAGACGCTCGAGCTCGGCGATATCATCTTGGCCCCGCAGGTCATTGCCCGTCAGGCCCCCGGCTTTGGCAATAGCCCTGCCGATGAGTGCCGCCTGATGCTCGTGCATGGCATGTTGCATTTACTGGGCTACGATCATATCGAGGACGACGAGGCCGAGGTCATGGAGGCCCGCGAGGACGCCATCCTGCGCGATCTGGCGCTCGAGCGCGGCGAGGACCCCAAGCTGGTTCACGTCGGCCCCATCACCAACCATGCCCACGACTAGGAGCCGTCTATGATTCCCGGATCGAACAAGGACCATCCGTCCTTTTTAAAGTCGTTCTCCTACGCCATGGAGGGCTTCGTTACCGCCGTCAAGACCGAGCGTAACATTAAGGTCATGCTCGTGGCGGGTGTGTGCACTGTCATTGCCGGCTGCATCGTGGGGCTCGACATTGCCGAGTGGGCTACGATTATCATTTGCTGCGGCCTGGTGATTCACGGCGAGCTGTGCAACACCGCCATGGAGGCGATTGTCGATTTGGCGACCCAGAAGTTCCATCCGCTGGCAAAGCGTGCAAAGGATATCGCCGCCGCCTCCGTATACGTTCTTTCCATCACCGCCGCGATTGTGGGCTTGTTGGTATTTGCCCACGCGCTCGGCTTTATTTAGAAAGGGATTTTCATGTCCGACAATATGCAGTCTATCGATGAAACGCTGGACGACGAGTCCCTGGATGCTGTGGATGCCGAAGCGACTGAGGCTTGCGAGGTCGAGGAGTTCGACCCGTTTGAGGGCATGAGTGACGAGGAGCTCGACGCCCTGTGCGACGAGGACGACAGCCTCGCGGGCTTTGGCGACGTTGAGCCCGGTTTCCGCAGCGGCTTCGTGGCCCTGGTCGGTCGCCCCAACGCCGGTAAGTCCACGCTGCTCAACGCCTGCTATGGCAAAAAGGTCGCCATCACCTCGCCGGTGGCCCAGACGACCCGCCGTCGCATGCGCGCCGTCGTCAATCGCCCCGGCTACCAGCTGGTTTTTGTCGATACTCCGGGTATTCACAAACCCAAGGACGGTCTGGGGTCCGAGCTCAACAAGAGCGCGTTGTTCGAGCTGAACGATGTCGATGTCGTCGCGTTTTTAATTGATGCCACCAAACCGATCGGCAGGGGAGACGCCTGGGTTGCCGAGCGCGTCAGATGCGCCCGTTCCAAGAAGGTCCTGGTGCTCACCAAGGCCGATGAAGCCGATCCCGCACAGGTCATGGAGCAGCTTAAGGCCGCCCACGAGCTCATGGAATATGACGATGAGATCGTGACGTCGTCGGTCAAGAACTTTAACGTTGATGCCTTCATTGAGACCGTTGCGCACTTTTTGCCCGAGGGCCCGCGTTGGTTCCCCGAGGACATGGGTACCGACGCTTCCGACGAGACGCTCGTTGCCGAGTTTGTGCGCGAGAAGGTCTTGCGCCGCACCCGTGATGAGATTCCGCACTCCGTTGGCGTAATCTGCGATGCGCTCGAGCAGACCAAGAAGGTGCTGCGCGTGCATGCCACCATTTACGTCGAGCGCGAGGGCCAAAAGGGCATCATCATCGGTAAGGGCGGCGAGATGATCAAGCATATCGGCATCGACGCCCGTCGCGATCTTGAGCGCATCTTTGGCACGCAGGTCTTTTTGGAGCTGGATGTGAAGGTAAAGGCCGGCTGGCGTGACGACGAGGCCCAGATTCGCCGTTTTGGCTACAACGCCGAGGACTAAGGGCGCGCGGCGCTCATGGCAGGCTCACGGACATATCGCACAAAGGTACTCGTTCTCGATAAGACCAAGCTCAAGGAGACCGATCTGATCTTGACGATGCTCGATGAGCGGGGTCGGCAGGTCCGTGCCGTGGCAAAGGGTGCGCGCAAACCCGGCGGGCGCCTGGCGGCGCGCTGCGAGCTGTTCTGTACCGTCGATATGCTGCTCGCGCACGGACGGTCGCTCGACGTGGTTTCCCAGGCCGAGCTTATGGAGGCGCCGCTCGGCGCCGCGCCCGATTACGAGACGACCTGCGCCGCAAGCGCGATCGCCGAGGTCGCGCGCGTGTGCTCGTTCGAGGACGCCGAGGACCCGTTTACCTTTGCCATTACGCAGCGAGCACTTGCCCTGGTGGGCAGCAGGCTCGACACGGCACATATGGACCTGCTTGTGGCGGCATATGTCTTTAAGCTGTTGTCGCACGTTGGCTATCGACCCGATTTTTCGGCCTGCGTACTGTGCGGAGACCCCATGCTGTCGTATTTTTCGCCCCAGGCGGGCGGGCTCATGTGCGGGTCGTGCGCGTCGAGCGTTCCGGGTGCCGAGCTGGTGTCGACCGGCGAGGTCGCATGGCTGCGCGCCCTCATGTCCATGACCTTCGATGCGCTCATGGCCGAGAGGGTCGATCCCCATACTGCCGCCTTTTTGCTGGGGCTTTCGCATGTTTGGGCTGCGACGCACACCGATCAGCGTCTTCGCGCGATGGAATTCATGTTGGGTCGGTGATGATGGGCATACGCGGTCCGCTTGTGGTAACATACCGACCTGTTGGTACCTCGACCTTGGATGCTCGCTCCACCGGCGGCTTCCCAGTCCGAGGCGAATAGAGTCGCCCGCGGGCGACGCGAAACGAAAGGTGAAACAATGACTGTTTCCAAAGAGCGCAAGGCGGAGCTGACTGCCCAGTTCGGTAACACCCCGGTCGACACCGGCAACCCCAAGGTTCAGGTCGCCATCCTGACCGAGCGCATCAAGGAGCTGACCGAGCACATGAAGTCCCACCAGAAGGACTTCCACACCCGTCGTGGTCTGCTCATGCTCGTCGGTCGCCGTCGTCGTCTTCTCTCCTACATCAAGAAGAACGACGTCGTCGAGTATCGTGAGCTCATCAAGGCTCTGGGCATCCGCGACAATATCCAGTAAGGATTTGTACATGCTAAGAGCGTCCTGCGCAGCGGGGCGCTCTTTTTGTGTAAGGGCGTGAACAATCACGCTCTGAAGCGTGGCGGGGGCAGGGGGCCCGCGTCACATGAGAAGCCCGCAGGCAAGGGGCCTGCGGGGTAAAGGAGAACAATGACACTCGTATCCAAGACCTTTGAGCTGTACGGCAAGACCTACACCTTTGAGTCGGGCGAGCTTGCCAAGCAGGCCACCGGCGCTTGTCTGGTCAAGCAGGGCGACACCACGATGCTCGACACCGTGGTCGTCTCCAAGGAGCGCAAGAACTACGACTTCTTTCCGCTGACCGTCGACTTCAACGAGAAGATGTACGCTGCCGGCCGTATTCCGGGTGGCTACCTCAAGCGCGAGGGCCGTCCCAGCGAGAAGGCCACGCTCACGGCCCGCATGATCGACCGTCCTATTCGCCCGAGCTTCCCGGACGGCTTCCGCAACGAGGTGCACATCGTCGCCACCTCGCTCGTCGCCGACCAGGTCAACCCCTTCGACGTCATCAACGTCATGGGTGCCTCCCTGGCCATGACGCTCGGCGGCGTGCCCTTCGAGGGCCCGCTTGCGTGCGTGCGCATCGGCCGCAACGTGGAGACCGGCGAGTTTATCGTCAACCCCACCTATGAGGAGCGCGAGAACTCCGATCTGGACCTGGAGCTGGGCGGCTCTGCCGACTTCATCTCGATGGTCGAGGCCGGCGCCGATGAGATCTCCGAGGACGATATGCTCGCCGCCATGAAGTTTGGCCAGGAGGCCCTCGCTGCCTTCTGCCAGGCTCAGGACGAGTTCGTTGCCGAGTGGGAGCAGGTCAACGGCGCTATCGTCAAGAAGGAGTACCCGCTCGACCAGCCTGTCGAGGAGGTCCAGGAGCGCATCTTCGCCCACTACGACGAGATGGCAGCCGCCCTTCGCGACGCCGACAAGCTATCCCGTATCGGCAAGGTCGAGGCTCTGAAGGAGTCCATCCGTGCCGAGTTCACCGAGGAGGAGCAGGCCGCTTGGGAGCGCGAGATCCCCGTGGCACTCAAGAAGCTCGAGAAGAAGGCCATGCGCACCATGGTCGTCGAGACCGGTGAGCGCGTCGACGGCCGTGCCGCCGATGAGATTCGCCCCATTATGGTGAAGGACAACTACCTGCCGCTCGTTCATGGCTCCGGCCTGTTCCAGCGCGGCCAGACCCAGGTGCTCTCCGTCCTGTCGCTCGGCATGCTCAACGAGGGCCAGCGTCTGGATACCATCGAGCCCACCGAGGGCAAGCGCTACATGCACCACTACAACTTCCCGCCGTTCTGCACCGGCGAGACCGGCCGCATGGGTAGCCCCAAGCGCCGCGAGATCGGCCACGGCAACCTGGCCGAGCGCGCCCTGCTTCCGGTGCTCCCCGACGAGAACGAGTTCCCCTACGCCATCCGCGTGGTCTCCGAGGTCATGGAGTCCAACGGCTCCTCTTCGATGGCTTCGACCTGCGGCTCCACGCTTGCCCTCATGGACGGCGGCGTGCCCATTAAGCGCCCGGTCTCCGGTATCGCCATGGGTCTGATCCAGGAGGAGGGCAAGACCGTGGTCCTGTCTGACATCCAGGGTCTCGAGGACTTCCTGGGCGATATGGACTTTAAGGTCACCGGCACCACCGAGGGCATTACCGCTCTGCAGATGGACAACAAGGCCACCGGCCTTACCTTTGACATCCTGGCCCGCGCCCTGCAGCAGGCCAAGGAGGGTCGCGCCTTCATCCTGCAGAAGATGCTCGATGTGATCCCCGAGCCGCGCCACACCACGCGCAGCACCGCTCCGCGCATCGTCTCCATCCAGGTTCCGACCGACAAGATCCGCGACGTCATCGGTTCCGGCGGCAAGGTCATCCGCGGCATCCAAGACGAGACCGGTGCTTTGGTCGACATCCAGGAGGACGGCACTGTCTTTGTCGGCGGCACCGGCGAGTCCGTCGACCAGGCTGTCGAGCGCATCAAGCTCATCATCAAGGTTCCCGAGCCGGGCGAGGAGTACACCGGTCGCGTGGTCTCCATCCAGCCCTTCGGCGCCTTTGTCAACCTGCTGCCCGGTAAGGACGGTCTGCTGCACATTTCCCGCGTCGCCAAGGGCCGCGTGGAGAAGGTCGAGGACGTCCTCAACGTGGGCGACGAGGTTAAGGTCGTCGTCATCGAGGTCGACGATCGCGGCAAGATCTCGCTCGATCGTCTGGATAAGCCCGAGGCTCCGGCTCGTGCCGAGGGTGCCTCCGAGGGCGACGGTGAGCACTTCCAGCGCCGTGAGCGTCCGCGTCGCGAGCGCTCCGAGCGCAGCGACCGTCCGCGCCGTCCCGGCGACAACGGAGGCCGCAAGCCCCGCCGTCACCACGACGCCGAGTAACAGCTACACATAAGCAGCTCAACAAGGGCGACTCCGGACAGGGGTCGCCCTTTTGCTATTCCCGGCGGGGGCCGCGGGTAAAGTTTCCTGCTCTACAGTCCTGCTCGCACGGAGAGCACATTAAGTGCTCTCCGGCTCGTGCGGAACTCGCGATAAACTTTACCCGCGGCCCCCGCCGGGAATAGCAAAAGGGCTGGTGGGTGCTGGTTTCGATTTTGTCAGATAGTCTATTCAGTTATCTGAATTCAGATCTTTAGATAATCGCATGTGCGGCATTACCCCAGATAAAACCGACCAAAATAAACCTGTCCCTTTTTGGCAGGTCTGGTGCCATCGGGGGCCGGGGCGGGTTAAGTTTGTCGCGAGTTCCGCACGCAAAGGAAAGCACTTAATGTGCTTTCCGTCTTGCGCAGGACTGTAGAGCAGCAAACTTAACCCGCCCCGGCCCCCGATGGCCCCAGACCGGCGGGATAGACCGGTTTGGATGGGGCTTTGATGCATGGGTGGTCTGTTGGTGGGCAAATGGGTATCATAATGCGGTTACTGCATCGACTCCGTGATGCATGTTTGTACGTTCCCGGCGGTCGGTTTGCCAGAAGCGCCCCGTCGGTTGTTCCAGACCCGTTTCGAAGAAAGGAAACCGCACGAACCTATGGCAGCTAAAAAATCATCTCCCTTGAAGATCATTCCGCTCGGAGGCCTTGACGGCATCGGCAAGAATATGACGGTCTTCGAGTGCGGCGACGACATGGTGCTCGTCGACGCCGGCCTCATGTTCCCCGACGATTCCCAGCCCGGTATCGATTTGGTGCTTCCCGACTACACCTATGTTCTGGAGAACGAGGAGAAGCTCCGCGGCATCATCGTCACCCACGGCCACGAGGACCATACCGGTTCGCTTCCGTACCTGCTGCAGGACCTCAACAACAAGGTGCCCATCTTCTCGAGCAAGCTGACGCTTGGTTTCATCGAGGGCAAGCTTTCCGAGTTCCGCATCCGCGCGCCCAAGTTCCGCGAGGTCAAGGGCGGTAGCCATGTCAATCTTGGTGGCATTTCGCTCGACTTCTTCTCTATGACGCACTCAATTCCGGGCGCTTTGGGCGTATTCATTCGCACCAACCAGGGCACCGTTATGCACACGGGCGACTTTAAGCTCGACCAGACGCCCATCGATGGCGTCACGCCCGATTATGCCGCCATCAGTCGCTTTGCCAAGCAGGGCATCGACCTGTTGCTTTCCGACTCCACCAACGCCACGGTTCCGGGCTTTACCAAGTCCGAGGCCGAAGTCGGCCCCAACTTGCTGCACGCCATCAAGAATGCCCCGGGCCGCGTGTTCGTCGCGTCGTTCTCGAGCCATATCCATCGCCTGCAGCAGATTTGCGACGCCGCCCGCAAGTGCGGCCGCAAGGTCGTCGTGACCGGACGTTCCATGCTCACCAACACCCGCGTGGCGCGCGAGCTGGGCTACCTCAACATCGACGATGCCGATATCATCGATGCCTTCGATATCGATAACCTGCCTGACGACAAGATTGTCGTCATGTGCACCGGCTCTCAGGGCGAGCCGCTGTCGGCGCTGTCCCGTATGGCCAACGGCGAGCACAAGACGCTCTCCATCCACGAGGGCGATACCGTCATCCTGTCCGCTACGCCTGTTCCCGGCAACGAGAAGGCCGTCCAGCAGGTCGTCAACAGCCTGGCCAAGCTTGGCTGCGACGTGTGGGACAAGAACCGTGCCCTCGTCCATGTCTCGGGTCACGGTAGCCAGGAGGAGCTCAAGCTTCTGATGGCCATGGCCAAGCCCACCTACTTTATGCCGGTTCACGGCGAGGCCGTGCACCTGCGAGCCCATGCCCAGCTTGCCCGTAAGATGGGTATTAAGGATGATCACATCTTTATCCTCGATAACGGTGACACGCTCGAGATGCGCGGTGGTATTGTCAAGCGCGGCACGCCCGTCGAATCCGGCGTCGTCTACGTCGACGGCCTGCGCATCGGTGATACCGACCCCATCGTCCTGCGCGATCGTCAGAAGCTTGCCAATGACGGTATGGTCACAGCCGTCGCCATCGTCTCGCTCAAGCACAAGAAGATCGAGGCCATCGAGTTCTCGGGCCGCGGCGTCTCCTTTGCCATCGATGACCAGTTCTCCGAGGATGCCTCCGCATCCATCATGAAGACAATCGAAAAGGGTAAGTTTAGCTTTACGAGCAGCGGCTCCGATGCCATTCGCAAGGCCGTGCGCGATTCGCTCTCCAACTTCATTTGGAGCCGTACGCGCACCCGTCCGATGATCATCCCGGTCGTCATGGAGGTTTAGTTTGGCGCGCGGATCTGCACAAAACGCCAAAGGCAATAAAGCCAACAACCAACCGGCATCTACTAAGGGTGCCGGTTCCCATCTTCGTGCCAATAAGGGCCACGAGGCCGAGTTCGACGATTTTGAGCCCCTGGTCGAGCCTTCGGCCAACCGCGATATCGCCGGCGTGGTCATTGCCGTTTTGGCGATTGCGTCTTTCATTGCCGTGATTTCTCCGGCAACGGCACCCGTGACGGCAGCGGTTGCCGGTTTCTACCATCTTGGCTTTGGCCTGGGCGCCTACGTGCTGCCGATCGTCATTTTACTGTTTGCCGCCACGCTCTTTTTGGGTGAGGACTCGCCGCTCAACATTCGCTCAGTCGCGGGTGGCGCCGTTGTCTTTATCGCCGTCGTCTCCATTCTTTCGTTGATGGTGCCGGGCACGAGCGATTCGTGCGACCTCATGTTTGTGCCGCAAAACCTGTCCGCCTCGGGCGGCTACATCGGTGCGTTTATAGCGAGTGCGCTGCAGAATGCCCTGGGTAAGCCTATCGCGATGGTGGTCCTGTTGGGTTTGGCCGTCGTTGGCTTTGTCATCATCGGCTTTTCGGTGGGTGGCGTTTTGCGTTCTGCGCGCGATCGCGCTGCCGATTTTGCCGAGCGCCGTCGTGCCGATGTCAATGCGAGCCCGTGGGGCGACGAAGAGGCCCTGTCGGTTCCCGGCGTCGCCCGTCCGCACCTGAGCATTCTTCGTCAGAAGGGCTCCGATATGGCCGTGACCACGGTGATGGGCAATGACGCGGACCCTGTTCTGAACGATGACGACGAGGACGATAATCCGTTTGTCGACGTGTCCGAGGCCGTGGAGGCCGAGCGCGCCAAGACCACGCTGCTGCCACGTCGCCATGCCAACAAGGGCAAGGCCGCGCCCAAGCTCAACACGAGTGAACCCGACCCGTCTTGGTCCGATAGCGAAATCGAACTCACCGCGGGCGATGACGAGGATGACGAGTGTCCGCTCGAGACCGCCAAGACAACTTTGCTTCCGCGTCGCCAAGACAGGCGCGGACAGGTCACCGGACAGCTTTCGATGGAAGACGACCCGGACAAGGTCGACGAGTCCGAGCCGCCGTTTGCCGTGAACCCCGTGTCTGCTGCCCCGCAGATCCCCGATTTCCTGAAGCACCCCAAGGTTGCCGATGCCCCCACCCTTACGGCTTCCGCTGCTCCTGTTGCAGCCGGCGATGGGGGAGCTGACGGCACTGCTGCCGATGTCGAGGGCGAGCAAGAGGATGGCCTCAAACTCCCGCCGCTCGAAATCCTGCACGCCAATCCGCAGTCGGCGTCCGCCGCGTCTTCTGACAAGGAGTTGGAGCAGACGGCCGAGTCGCTGCAGTCCACGTTGCTGGAGTTTGGCCGTAGCGCTCGCGTTGTCGGCTGGATTGCCGGTCCCACGGTGACGACCTTTAAGCTGCAGCCCGGCGAGGGCGAGCGCGTGAGCAAGATTTCGAGCCTCGAGGACGATATCGCGCTTTCGCTTGCCGCCCAGTCGGTGCGTATCTTTGCGCCGATTCCCGGCACCTCGCTTGTGGGTATCGAGATTCCCAATCGCAAGCGCCAGAACGTTAACCTGGGCGACGTGCTTCCCTATGTGAAGGGCGGTCCGCTCGAGCTGGCCATCGGCCGCGATGCCGAGGGTACGCCGGTTGTCGCCGACCTCGCCAAGATGCCCCACCTGCTTATTGCCGGTACCACCGGTTCCGGTAAGTCGGTCATGATCAACTCCATCATCACGACCCTGCTCATGCGCGCGCTTCCCGAGGACGTTCGCTTGATCATGGTCGACCCCAAGCGCGTTGAGCTTGCCGGCTATAACGGCCTGCCCCATCTCTATGTGCCCGTGGTGACCGAACCCAAGCAGGCTGCGAGTGCCTTGCAATGGGCTGTTTCCGAGATGGAGCGTCGCCTGAAGGTCTTCGAGCGCCTCAACGTTCGCAAGATCTCGACGTATAACGAAAAGCAGGCCGCCGGCGAGTTCGAACACTACGATAACCCGCCGCAAAAGATGCCCTATCTGGTCATTATCATCGACGAGCTATCGGACCTGATGATGGTTGCCGGCAAGGATGTCGAGGCCTCGATCGTTCGTATCGCCCAGCTGGGCCGTGCCGCCGGTATTCACCTTATCGTGGCTACGCAGCGCCCCAGCTCCAACGTGGTGACGGGCCTCATTAAGGCCAACATCACCAATCGTATCGCCTTTAACGTGGCCACGGGTATCGATTCCCGCGTCATTATCGACCAGATGGGCGCCGAAAAGCTCACCGGTTTGGGCGACATGCTGTTCTCCAAGGTCGACTGGGGCAAGCCCCGCCGTATCCAGGGCTGTTTTGTCTCGGATGACGAGATCAACGAGATCGTCGAGTTCGTTAAGTCGCAAAGCGAGCCCGACTACCACGAGGAGATTCTGTCTGCCGTGGCGCCTGCTTCCATGTCCATGGCTGGTGGCGGCGGTATTGTCCGCACGGGCGTTGCCGAGCCGCAGGATGACGACCCGCTTATCTGGGAGGCCGCTCATATTGTGGTGGAATCGCAGCTGGGCTCCACATCTGGCCTGCAACGCCGCCTCAAGGTTGGCTATGCGCGCGCCGGGCGTATTATGGACATGCTGGAAGAAAAGGGCGTCGTCGGCCCGCCCGACGGTTCCAAGCCGCGCGAGGTCCTGCTGGATGACGAAGGGCTTGCCGCGCTGGAGTCTGTCGACGCCGAGATGGTACGTGAAGATCGTGAGTTTGGAGGATTCTGATGGCTGCACGCTTTGGTGACATGCTGCTCGAGCAGCGTCGCCGGATGGGCCTTTCCATCCAGCAGGTCGCCAACACCATCAAAATCAGGCCGCAGATCATCGAGTTTTTCGAGACTGGTAACTTTGCATCGATGCCCCCGCGTGGCTATGCGCAGGGCATGATATCGAGCTACGCTCGCTTTTTGGGGCTTAACCCGCGCGAGGTCGTCAACGCTTATTTTGACGACCTCATGGCATATGAACGCGATACCTCGCAGCAGGGCGGTCGTTTTCAGGATGCTGCCGGCTACGTTAACTCGCGTTCTTCGGTCGATAACGGTCGTTTTTTGATGGTTCAGGGTGGTCGTACGACACGGTACGGCCAGCGCCCTCCGCAGGCGGGCTATATCACCGAGACGGGCTCCAGCGAGGAAATTCGTTCTCAGCGAGATCGTTTTCGCAGTACGCCCCTGCCAGATGACCGTGCGCTTCCCGCCGCTCGTGGGTTGAGTCGCGATCCTCGCGCCGGTTACGGCGACGGCGGATACTCCGGTCGTAGCTATCGCGGAGTATCCGCCGGGCGTTCCCGCGATGGCTATTCTGACGCCGATACCACGCAGGTGACGCCGCGCCTCCGTTCGCAATCCCAGCCCTATGGGCAGCGCTCTTCGGCGCCTCGCTCTGGTCAGCGCGGCTATCAGGGCCGTGGCGAGCTTGCGCCGCGTCCGGGCCAGCGGGGTTCGCAGCGCCAGAGTAGCTATCGTGGTCGTCCCGATAGCGGTCGCGGCCGCATACCGCAGGGTAATGGTCGTGGTAGCTCCAATCACGGACGCGGCGTTGGGCGCGCCTCTCAATACAACACGATCGATCCGCGCATTATTTACGTCGGCATCGGTGCCGTGATGCTGCTGTTGATTTTGCTCATCGTGGTACTCCTGCGTGGTTGCGGCTCTGCTGCACCCGAGTCGACGCCCGAGACACCCGTGGCTACCAAGACGACGACTAAGAAATCTTCCAAGAAGACCGAATCCACTGACGAGGATGAAGACGCCGACGAGGCGACGGATGCGGCCGGTTCCGATGCCGCCAAGGCGACGGTGGAAAAGGAAGAGGACGAGGTCACCAAGGTCAAGGTCTCTGTTGCCAAGGGCAAGACCGCCTGGATCGAGGTCAAGGTCGACGGTAAATCGGTCTATGGCGCTCAAGCGACCGGTCCTTTTGAGCAGGAGTACACGCCCGAGTCCTCGATAGAGATCACCACGTCCAAGCCCTCCGATGTCACGGTCACCAAGAATGGTGAAAAGGTTCGCTATGACACCAAGACATCGGGTGTGGCGCGCGTGACCATTACCGTTCCCAAGAAGGAGACCGCTGACTCCGCGAACGGCGATAATGCCGGCGGTACCGATAATGCCGACGGCACCGATGTCCAGTCTACCGTCGGCACCGACACGGCATCCGACGGCCAGACAGTGAACGATTCAGATGACTATTCGTACGACAGCTACTAAGGCTCCCCGTACCGAAAGGAAGAACCATGGCTAAAGATTCCAGCTTTGACGTTGTGTCCGAGGTTAACATGCAGGAGGTCGATAACGCCTTCCAGCAGACCGCCCGCGAGATTTCCCAGCGCTATGACCTTAAAGACTCCGGCGCCACCATCGAGCTTTCGAAGGGCGACAAGCTCTTTACGATTAACGCTCCGGCCGATTTTGTCTCCAAGCAGATCATCGATGTTTTGAGCTCCAAGCTCATCAAGCGCGGTATCGACCTCAAGGCTGTCTCTTGGGACACCCCGCAGGCGGCTTCGGGCGGTACCGTGCGCGTGCTCGGTCATATCGTCGAGGGCATCGACCAGGCGACCGCAAAGAAGATCAATAAAGACATCAAGGATCAAAAGCTTAAGGTCAAGGTGACCATCGAGGCCGATAAGCTGCGCGTTTCCTCGGCTTCTAAGGACGCTTTACAGACGGTGATTCAGTTCCTGCGCGACCAGGACTACGGCCAGCCGCTGCAGTTTACCAACTACCGCTAATTTACTCGAAAGGACCGCTCTCCAACATGGATACTCCGTTGGGTTCCGTACTCTATATCACGCTTGGCTGCGCCAAGAACGAGGTCGATACCGACCGCATGCGTTCGCTGCTGACCGCTGCGGGCTACGAGGAGGCATTCGATCCTCAGGATGCCGATATCGCCATTGTCAATACGTGCTCGTTTCTTACTTCGGCGACGTCTGAGAGCATCGAGACCACGCTCGAGCTCGCTAACGAGGTGCAGGATGGCGTTCGCTCCTGCCCCATTGTCATGTGCGGTTGCGTGCCGTCTCGTTACGGCGACGACCTGCCCGACGAGCTGCCCGAGGTCGCGGCATTTGTGAAGGCCGATGAGGAAGACGGTATCGTCTCTGTCATCGATGGCGTTCTTGGTGTGGAGCGTAAAATTGCTGCCTATATCCCGCAGGTCAAGCGTACCGTCGAGGGTGCTGTCGCCTACGTCAAGATCTCCGATGGCTGCAATCGTTTTTGCAGCTTCTGCATGATTCCCTACATTCGCGGTCGCTATCATTCGCGCAATGCCGAAAGCATTATCTCTGAGGTGCGCGACCTGGTTGCCGGCGGTGTGCGCGAGATCGTGCTGATCGGCCAGGACACGGGCATTTGGGGCACCGACTTTGCCGATGAGGACGCCGCTGAGGCCTCACCGCGCAATCTGGCGCAGCTGCTGCGCGCCGTCGCCGAGGCTGTGCGCCCGCACAACGTCTGGGTTCGCGTGCTCTATCTGCAGCCCGAGGGTATGACCGACGAGCTTATCGAGACGATTCGCGATACGCCCGAGGTATTGCCCTATATCGATATCCCCGTGCAGCACTGCGACGCGCGCATCCTCAAGGCCATGCGTCGCTCCGGTTCGCGTCAGGAGCTCGAGGAACTGTTCCGCGATCTTCGTGATCGTATCCCCGGCATCGTGATTCGCTCCACGGCCATGGTCGGCTTTCCGACCGAGACCGACGACGAGTTCCGTGATCTTATCGACTTTATGGACACCGTCGGCTTTGACTATACGAGCGTCTTTGCCTACTCGCGGGAGGAGGGCAGCCTGGCCGCCAATATGGAGGGCCAGGTCGATGAGGAGGTCAAGCTCGAGCGCGCCCAGGAGGCCATGGATCTGGCCGAGTCGCTGGGTTTTGCCGCCACAGCAGCCCATGTGGGCGAGCGCGCCCAAGTAATCGTCGACGGTATCGAGGAGACCGAGGACGGCGCCGAGCTGATCGGTCATGCCTGGTTCCAGGCGCCCGATTCCGATGGCGCGGTGCATCTGGACGCCAGCGAGGCGTCCGTGGGCGATATTTTGACCGTCGAGTTTACCGATAGCTTCTGCTATGAGCTTATCGGCCATGTTGTGGAGTAGGAGAGCGTCGTGGCAAACGAGAGCAATAAGGAACTGACGAGCGTTTGGACGCCCGCCAACATCGTGACGTGCGTTCGCATCGTCTTTATTCCGGTGTTCATGATCGTCTCGGCCCTGTCTCATGGGGGCGTTGCCGGTACGGACTGGAGCACCTTCGACGGCCCGCTTGCCGCCGCAGCCTTCATTCTGTATGTGATCCTGTCGTGCACCGATAAGGTCGACGGCTATCTGGCGCGCTCACGCAACGAGATCACCGATTTCGGCAAGTTCTTGGACCCCATCGCCGACAAGTTGCTGGTGTTCTCGGCCTTGCTGCTGTTCTTGGATTTTGGCGCGGTGACCGTGTGGTCCGTGTTCATTATCCTGTTCCGCGAGCTGTTGGTGAGCGCACTTCGCATGGTCGCGAGTGCTGCCGGTGTGGTCGTTGCCGCCGATAAGCTCGGCAAGTACAAGACGGCGACCACGATGGTCTCCATCTGTGGCTATCTGTGCGTCTTTGCGATGGCCGGTCTTCAGCTGGGGCCGGCGTCGCTGCTGCTCGGTGTCTATTCGGTGTCGCGCGTCCTGTACGTCATCGCTGTCATTTTGACCATTATCTCGGGTGCCCAGTACTTCTGGAACTGCCGTAAGATCGTCTTTTCGGTCTAGGTCCTGGTGGGTATGACGGAGTCTTATTTGCAGATCGCCGCAAACAACGAGGAGCTGGCGCGCGATATTGTCGAGCGCGCGAGTGCCCGTGGCGTGACGGTGTCGACGGCGGAGTCGCTGACGGCGGGCATGATCGCCTCGACGATTGCCGATATCCCGGGTGCCTCGGCGGTGCTTCGTGGCGGTGCGGTGACCTACTGCGATGAGATCAAACATCGCGTGCTCGGCGTCGAGCAGGAAACGCTCGATCGGTTTAGTGCTGTGTCGCATCAGACGGCGCGTGAGATGGCCGTGGGCTCGATGGACCTCTATCAGAGCGATGTCGCCGTGAGCGCAACGGGCTACGCTGGGCCCGGCGGCGGTACCGAGCAAGACCCCGCCGGCACGTTCTATATCGGCTGGGCGTATCGCGCGGCCGAGGGGGGAGCGACGGTCGTTGAGTCTGCGCGCTGTCACTACGAGGGTGATCGGTCGTGCGTCCGTGCCTATGCGGTCGCTGAGGCTTTGGAACGCATTGTCCGCGTGCTCAATTCCATGGAATAGACGTGTTTTAAGGGGCCTTAGGGCCCCTTAATTGTGGAGATAGGGACCTTTGGCAAGGAATGCGCTTACGCTGGCACATGTCTTTAATTTGTACGAGCACTCGTATTTGCGATTGGCATGGTCAAGCGTTTGGTCGGTGATTGGTCGGCGTTTGGTCGGGTTTTGGAATGGCCGGGTGCATATGATGAACCTGAACGGTTGACCACGAACAGCCGTTCGTTTATCATCGATTCAGGTTGTTAAGAGGAGGGCTATTCATGGCCAAGAATTCAGGTCCCGTACGTACCGTTCATACGCGCACGACGGGTAAAGAGCGCGACGAGATGATCGCCACTACCAAGGCCGAGATCGAGAAGAAGTTCGGCCAGGGCTCTATTATGAGGTATGGCGACGGCGGTCCCGAGCTCGAGGTCGAGGCTATTCCGACGGGCTCTCTGGCGCTCGATGCCGCCTTGGGTATCGGCGGCGTGCCGCGCGGCCGTATCGTTGAGATTTATGGCCCCGAGTCCTCCGGTAAGACAACGCTTTCGCTCGAGATTCTTGCAGAGGCGCAGGCCATGGGCGGTGTCGTGGCTTTTATCGACGCTGAGCATGCGCTTGATCCCACCTACGCCGCGCGCATCGGCGTCGATATCGACGAGGTGCTGATTTCCCAGCCCGATACGGGTGAACAGGCGCTCGAGATCGTTGACATGCTTGTGCGTTCCGGTGCCATCGACGCCATCGTCGTCGACTCTGTTGCCGCTTTGACTCCACGTGCCGAAATCGAGGGCGAGATCGGTGACACGACGGTGGGTCTGCAGGCTCGCTTGATGAGTCAGGCGCTCCGCAAGCTCGCCGGCTCGCTTGCCAAGTCCAACACAACCTGCATCTTCATTAACCAATTGCGCGAGAAGATCGGCGTCATGTTCGGCAACCCCGAGACCACCACAGGCGGCCGCGCACTCAAGTTTTTCTCTTCCGTGCGTATCGATATTCGCAAAATCGATACCATCAAGCTCAAGGACGAGGTTATCGGCAATCGCGTACGTGCCAAGGTCGTTAAGAACAAGGTGGCTGCTCCGTTCCGCTCGGCCGAATTTGACATCATGTATGGCACCGGCATTTCTAAAGAGGGCTCGATTCTGGATATGGCTGTCGAGTGCGGCATATGCAAAAAGATGGGGTCTTGGTTTGCCTATGGTGAGGACAAACTCGGCAACGGTCGCGAGGCCGCTAAGACGTTCCTGCGCGAGCATCCCGATTGCGCCGACGAGATCGAGCACAAGGTTCGCCTTGCCTGCGGTCTTGAGTATGACGATGATGCCCCCTCCGAGGTTGAGTTGACCGATCAGCCCGCCCCCGAGGAGTTTGACGAGCTGTATGCCATCGATGGCTCCGCGATGCTCGACGATGACGACGAGTAACGGATGCCGACATGTCGTATACGGTGACCGAGGCTAGGGTCGTTTTTCCGGATAAGAAGACGGCCTCCTCGTTCTCGAGCGGTTATGCGTCTAAAAAGCCCTGTGCACATATCGATTGCGATCTGGAGGGCGGTTTTGAACGGTCCATTTGGATTCCCGTGCGTGCGGCACGTGTGTACGTTCAGAACCGTCTCGATCTTCCCTGCGACTGGGATGACTTTCGCGAGGCGGTACAGCTTATCGAATGCAAATGTGCGCTCACCATGGTGACCGAGATGCTTTCGCGTCGTGATCATGCTACGGGCGAGGTGCGCGATAAGTTGGCGCGCTATGGCTTTCGTCAGCCCGCGATCGACTTTGCCGTCAATCGTGCCATCGAGTATCGTTTTTTGGATGAGAACCGCTTTTGCTCGTACTTTATCGAGGAGCGTAAGCGTCGTGGTTGGGGACAGCGCAAAATCGAGACTGAACTCAAGCGTCGCCATGTTGCACTTGATGAGATTCCAGGGTATCCCGAGGCTTATTTTGCCGAGGATGACGACTTGGCTCGCGCATCGGCTTTGCTCGCTAAGCGTCGCGTTCCCGAGGCACGTGCATTCGAAAAGCTCGTCAGATTTTTGATGGGCAAGGGCTTTTCCTATCACATTGCCGCGGATGCCGTTAAGGCGCGCCTCGATGCCTTAAGCGAGAAATGCGACGTTTAAGCATGCGCACGTTACGCTCCTGCCGTTCACCGCTCGATAGGCGCCGTGCTGGGTGCGTTAATTTGACAGTTGTTGCGGTTCAACGTAGGATAATTACTGTCATTTGCATTGTGATATGTGCTCATCTGCGATGAGTTTGTTTATATGTTTATCTGTATCCGACCCGCATAAGCTGCGCCCATATTACTCAAATGTCGCGAGCCGTTCGTATGGACGGTTCGCTTTGTTGTGTAACGAATCCATAAAAAGGAGTGAGCATGCCGCCTATCATTGCAGCGCTCGTTGGCATTGTTTTGGGTGCCATCGTCGCCATTGCCTACATGCGCACCGCCAAGCAGGGTAGTCTTCACGAGGCCGAAGAAAAGATTCAGTCGGCACACGCGCAGGCAGAGTCCCTGATCGGTGATGCTAAGCGTCAGGCCGAGACCCTCAAAAAAGAGGCTCTGCTCGAGGCTAAGGAAGAGATCATCAAGAACAAACAGGCCGCCGAGGCCGAGGACAAGCAGCGTAAGAGCGAGATTCGCGCGCTCGAAAATCGCGTGATGCAGCGCGAGGAATCGCTCGACCGACGCAACGATGCGCTCGATAAGCGCGAGCATCAGCTGTCCAGCCAGGCCGGTCAGGTCGAGAAGCGCTCTCGCGAACTTGAGGAGCTTTGCGCCAAGCAGACCTCCGAGCTCGAGCGTATTGCCGACCTTACGCGCGAGGATGCTCACAAGGAGCTGCTCGACAAGGTCCGCGGTGAGGTTACCCATGAGGCGGCCACCATCATCCGTGAGTCCGAGCAACAGGTCCGCGCCGAGTGCCACAAGACTGCTCAGGAGATTCTCTCCCTGGCGATCCAGCGTTGTGCCGCCGACCATACCGCCGAGGTCACCGTCACGTCCGTTCATATTCCCTCCGATGACCTTAAGGGCCGCATCATCGGTCGCGAGGGTCGTAACATCCGTACTTTCGAGCAGGTTTCCGGCGTCAACCTTGTGATCGACGACACCCCCGAGACTGTCGTGCTTTCGAGCTTTGATCCGGTCCGTCGTGAGACCGCCCGCGTGGCGCTCGAGAACCTCATTGCCGACGGTCGTATTCACCCCGCCCGCATCGAGGAGATGTACCACAAGGCCGCTGAGTTGGTTCAGCAGCGTGTGCTCGAAGCCGGCGAGCAGGCCGCCTTCGATACCGGAATCCACGACCTGCATCCCGAGATCGTCAAAACCCTGGGCGCTCTGCGCTACCGCACCTCGTTTGGTCAGAACGTGCTACAGCACTCGCTTGAGGTCTCCGACCTGTGCGGCATCATGGCCTCCGAGCTTGGTCTGGATGTTGTGACCGCCAAGCGCGCGGGTCTTCTGCATGACCTGGGCAAGGCCATCGACCACGACGTTGAGGGTCCGCATGCTGTGATTGGTGCCGAGCTTGCCCGCCGTTATGGCGAGAAGCCCGTTATCGTCCACGCAATCGAGGCCCATCATGCCGATGTCGACCCCAACACGGTGCTCGACGTTCTGGTCCAGGCTGCCGATGCTGTTTCCGCTTCTCGTCCCGGCGCCCGTCGCGAGTCGGCCGAGAGCTACATCAAGCGCCTTGAGAAGCTCGAGGAGATTGCCAACTCTCATGACGGCGTCGAGCGTACCTATGCTATGCAGGCCGGTCGCGAGGTTCATGTCATGGTTCAGCCGGATAAGATTTCCGATGCCCAGTCCACGGTGCTTGCGCACGATATCGCCCATCAGATCGAGGAAGAGATGGAGTATCCCGGTCAGGTGCGCGTTGTCGTGATTCGCGAGAGCCGTGCCGTCGATATCGCTAAATAACATGAACGACGCGAACGAGCTCATCTCATTTATCGCGTCGATGTCGGGGGAGGGCAACCTTCGCGTCGAGGAAAACCTTGGCGAGGGGTATGTCCGCCTCCGCGTTTCGGAGGCCGAGCGCCGTCAGGCCAAGCATGACATTCAGCATGTAGAGGACATTGTCATCGAGATGCTGCGTAATGCTCGCGATGCCGGAGCCGATAAGGTCTATCTAGCCACGACCAAGGAGGAGGGTGTTCGTACCCTCCTCTTCCTGGATAACGGTTCGGGTGTGCCGCAGGATATGCAGGAGCGTATCTTCGATGCCCGTGTCACCTCCAAGCTCGAGAGCATGAAGATGGACCGTTGGGGTGTTCACGGTCGTGGTATGGCGCTGTTCTCTATCAAGCAGAACACCGATGAGGCACGCGTTGTTACATCGGGCGTCGATTTGGGCTCAGCGTTTAAGGTGTGCGTTGATACCGATCGCTTGGCTGAGCGCGCCGACCAGTCGAGCTGGCCTCAGGCGGTTAAAGACGAAGACGGCCGCTATGTATGCGCTCGCGGTCCTCACAACATCATTCGCGCAGCCTGCGAGTTTGCCCTTGAGGAGCTGCGCGACTGCGACGTGTATCTGGGCTCTCCGTCCGAGATCGCTGCGACCCTGTACGCCCAGGCTTCCAGTCGTCTCGATACGTCACGCCTGCTCTTTATCGATGACGAGTGTGAGCTTCCGGTTATCGATCGTTTAGGTCTCGCTTCGGATGCCGAGGACTTTATCCGGATTTGCTCCGGGCTGGGTCTCGAGATGTCCGAGCGTACTGCCCACCGTATTCTTTCGGGACAGATTAAGCCCGTTCGCGGTGTGTGTGCGCGTCTGCTGCGCGAGCGCGATTCCACCTCGCATTTGCCGGCTCCAGTCGATCTTGCCAAGGACCGTCGAGGCCTTCGCATTGCCAAGGATGACATGGCACAGTTTTCGCGTGCTGTCGAGCGCGACTTCAATGACCTTGCCGCCCGGTATTACCTCAATCTGTGCGGCGACCCTAAGATTCGCGTTTCACGTGATCGCATCACCGTGACGTTCGATCTTGCCAAAGAGGAGTAGCATCTTTACCGAGTCCGCTCGGTACGATACAGTTATTGCAGTTAAAACGTACTTTTAAACGCAGGAGTTTCTTCATGGATTGCCTGAAGGTATCAAGCAAATCATCGCCCGCGTCCGTTGCCGGCGCCATTGCCGGTATGGTCAAAGATGGCGTTCCCGTCAACATTCAGTGCGTCGGTGCCGGCGCCGTCAACCAGGCCATAAAGGCCGTTGCCATTGCGCGAGGTTTTTTGATTCCGACTGGCTTTGATGTCTCTTGTGCGCCGGTGTTCTCTGACATCCTCATTAACGGGGAGTCTCGCACGGCAATCCGTCTCTCTATCTACGTTCACCAGATTAATCGGGCTGCTATGGACAATGTCGTCATGGACGATGTTAAGCCTGTTGCGTAAGCGAGTTTTCGCACGTTTGTAGCACCTTTGTGCCCCGTCGATATCATCGTTAGGATGTAAACTCATGGACCAGCGCTTCGTACGCGATATTCTTGCCGGTAAAACCTATTTTATCCGCACATTCGGCTGCCAGATGAATCAGCACGATTCCGAGCGCGTGAGCGGTTTGCTCGATTCCTATGGCTGTCTTATGGCGCTCGATCCGGAGCATGCCGATATTGTCGTATTCATGACGTGCTGTGTGCGCGAGGCTGCCGATACGCGCCTGTACGGTCAGTGCAATTCCTGCAAGAGTCTTCCTCCTTCTCCTTCGGGCAAGCGTGTGGTCGCCGTGGGTGGCTGCATCGCTCAGCGCGATGGCGAGGGCCTGCTCACCAACGTCGATAACGTCAACGTTATTTTTGGTACGCATTCGATTGCGCACGTGGCGGAGCTTATCGCCGAGGCGTTTATGGATGGCAAGCGCCATATCCGCACGAATGAGCATGAAGATACGGACGCCATGAGTATGCCGTGGCATCGCGAGACGCAGTATCATGCATGGGTGCCCATCATGACGGGCTGCAACAACTTCTGCACGTACTGCATCGTGCCGTACGTCCGTGGTCGCGAGAAGAGCCGCCCCTTCGAGGAGATTGTCGACGAGGTGACGGGTCTGGTGCGTCAGGGTGTGCGCGAGATTACGCTGCTGGGACAAAACGTTAACTCCTACGGTCGCGATCTCTTTGGCAAGCCGCGCTTTGCCGACCTGCTGCGCGCCGTGGGTGATACGGGCGTTGAGCGTATCTTCTTTACTTCTTCGCACCCCAAGGATTTGCTTCCCGAGACCATCGATGCTATGGCCGAGACACCTGCCGTTATGCCGCAGCTTCACCTAGCCGTTCAGTCGGGTTCCACGCGTATCCTTAAAGAGATGAATCGTCGGTACACGCGCGAGGATTATCTGGGCCTGGTCGATCGCATTCGTAACCGTATGCCCGAAATTGCGCTTTCGACCGACATCATTGTGGGCTTCCCGGGCGAGACCGAGGAAGACTTTGAGCAGACGCTCTCGCTTGCCGAGACGGTGCGCTATGCCCAGGCCTACACGTTTATTTACTCCAAGCGCGCCGGTACCCCGGCAGCTGAGATCTATGATCCCACCCCGCATGAGGTTATCCTTGAGCGCTTTAACCGTCTGGTCAAGGTTATCGAGACGACGGCATACGAGTATAACCAGGGCGAGCTTCACACCGTGGTGCCTGCGCTTATTGAGGGCACGAGCAAGAAAAACGACGCTGTCCTTCTTGGTAAAAGTCCTAAGAACCAGACAGTGCATGCGCCGATTCCCGCTGGCTATAGCATCGATCAGCTTATCGGCAAAATCGTCGACGTCGATGTGGATGTCGCCAAGACGTGGTATCTGTCTGGCTCCATTGTGGGTGAGCCTCGCTAATGGTTTCCCCCGGCACAAACCTTTCTGCCGTAGCGATCGTCGGTCCGACGGCGGTCGGCAAGAGTGATGTTGCCGACCGCCTGGCTGCTCGTCTGTCGTCTGAAGTGTTATCGTGTGACGCGATGCAAATCTATCGCGGTATGGATATCGGTACGGCCAAGATGATGCCCGAGGAGTGCTCGGTGCCCCTGCGCCTTGTCGATATCGTGGACCCGGGCGTCGCGTATTCTGCTGCGCTCTATCAGTCTGATGCCCGGGCGCATATCGAGCGTTTGCTTGGTGAGCAACGGCTTCCGGTCTTTTGCGGCGGCACGGGCTTGTATCTTAAGGCTGCACTCGATGAAATGGATTTTCCTTCGGGAGAGCTCGAGGACGAACGCCGCGCGGGTTATCAGGAGCTTGCCGAGCGTATTGGCGAGAAAGCTATGCATGCCCTGCTTGCCGAGCGTGATCCGGAATCGGCTGCCGTGATTCATCCCCATAACGTGCGCCGCGTGATCCGTGCGCTCGAGATGCACGATGACGGTGTGTCGTATGCCCAGCAGAAGTCGAAATTCAGCGTTCCGCATGAGCGTTATCATGCCTTGTGGTTTGGTCTGACGCGTAGCCGTGAAGTGCTGTATGAGCGCATTAACCTGCGTGTCGACCTTATGTTTGAGCAGGGGCTGGTTGATGAGGTCCGTGGCCTTATGGACCAGGGCCTGGGTGATGCACTCACGTCGATGCAGGCAATCGGTTACAAAGAGATTATTGATGCCTTGCGAGGCGCTATTACCATGGATGAGGCCCGCGAGCTTATTAAGATGCGCTCACGTCGCTATGCCAAGCGCCAACTTTCCTGGTTTAAGCGTGACGATCGCATCGTGTGGTTCGATATGGATGAGTTTACGATCGATGAGGTCGTCGATGATACCTACCGTCGTATCGAGGCTGCCTAATGGCACGTTTTCCCTTGGTTCCCACGGCGCCTGAACCTGAGCGTGCCGTCTTGGTTGGTGTTGAGTGGCGCGATAACGCCTGGCCGCTCGACCGTTCGCTCGACGAGCTCGAGCGCTTGGCTCACACTGCTGGAGCCCAATGCGTGGCACGCTTGTCTCAGCGTCTGGTCAAACCTTATCCCAAATCGTTTATCGGCTCCGGTAAGGTCGAGGAGCTATGCGGTTTGGTGCATCGTATGGATGCGGATGTTGTAATCTTCGACGACGACTTGACTCCTTCACAGCAGTCCTATCTTGAGAAAGCCGTGGGCGAACCGGTCAAGATTATTGACCGTACGGCGTTGATTTTGGATATCTTTGGCCTGCATGCTCAGACGCGTGAGGGTCGCTTACAGGTGCAGCTGGCTCAGTTGCAGTATCTGCTGCCCCGTCTGCGAGGTATGTGGAGCCACCTTGCTAAGGAACAGACGCGTGGTGGCATTGGATCGCGTTTTGGCCAGGGCGAAAGCCAGCTCGAGGTCGACCGTCGCCTGATTCGCGACAAGATCGCTGCGCTTCGCCGCGAATTGAAACAGGTTGAACAACGTCGTGATGTGCAATCGAAAAGCCGTATTGAATCGCCGGCGTTTCGCGTAGCGTTGGCTGGCTACACCAATGCCGGTAAGTCGACGTTGCTTAATCGATTGACGGGATCCACGGTACTTTCGCAGGATAAGCTGTTTGCCACGCTCGATCCTACGACGCGGTCGTATCGTTTACCCGGTGGCCGTGGCATGACGATCACTGATACCGTTGGCTTTATTCAAAAGCTGCCCCATGGCCTGGTCGACGCGTTTAAATCTACGCTTTCCGAGGTGCTCGGCGCCGATTTGGTTCTTAAAGTTGTGGATGCTTCCGATGAGGATTACGAGCGTCAGCTTGAGGCGGTTGATCGTGTCCTTGACGAAATTGGTGCCGGTGAGCGCCTGACGCTTACCGTGTTCAATAAAATCGATCTGCTCGATAGCGTCGACCGCTTGAGCTTTCGCCGGCGCTATCCCGAGGCGGTATTGTTCTCGGCTCAGACGGGTGAGGGCCTTGATGACTTAGTCGACCGCATCGCTCGTGAAGCGGCCGCTACGGACGTGTTGCTCTCGGCCGATATCCCGTATCGAGAGGGCGCGTTAATCACGCTCGTGCACGAACAGGGAACCCTTCTGCACGAGGAATACCTCGAGGACGGCGTTCGTATTGTGGCAAAGCTTCCAGCCCGTATCGCACCGCGTCTCGAGCGTTATCGAACAGAGTAAATCAGCTCCAGTACACCCAAGATAACCGGTTGATGAAGCAGGTAGAACGGCAGCGCATGGCGCCCGAGACTTGCGAGCGCCGGGATGGGATTCGCATAGGCCCATCCCGGCGCCTCATAGTTTGCTTCCTGAGTCGTGTGGGCGGCAAAGAAGCCTGCAAGGTACATAAATAAGAATGGTATAACTGGATAGTAATCACCAGAGACAAAGTCTGGGCTTGGGAAACCCAGCCAAGCTAAATAGGGGATAGGATAAACCGTTTTAGGAATGCTCCAGGTAAGGGTAAATAGTGTGAGGCAAATTGCTATACCCCATACCGACGGCACTTTAACGATCACCGGACGCGCGAGCGCGACAATGGCGGTGCAGGCCGCCATGCAGAACATGATGCCGAAGTTCACCGAGTCATCGACTGAGACGAGCGTCGTCGCGACCCATACAACAAAAGCGGCAGCGGCATATTTGACGGCACGCTTGATGTTGTTGCGCGAGAGGGTGCACATCCAGCCGGCAATAAACAAAAATACCCAACTGATGCTGGCACGCCAGATGTCTTGGAAGATGGTCTGAGTAAACCAGGGCATATCCCAACCATAAAGATAGGCAAGATCGTAGCAAGCATGAAATCCTGCCATCGACAGCATGGTAAATCCGCGAATGGTATCAAAGACCGTGATGCGGTTTTGCATTACGAGAACCGGCGCATCAATCCAACAACCTTGCCCAGGATCGTCGGATTTGTCGCATAGATGGGCTCCATGGTGTCGTTTTCGGGCTGCAAGCGAACTCGTCCCTGCTCCTTGTAGAACGTTTTGACCGTTGCGGAGCCATCGATCATGGCCACAACGATCTCGCCATTCATGGCACTCTTCTGTTCGCGAACGATGATATAGTCGCCGTTAAGGATACCGACGTTAATCATCGAATTGCCGTGGACCTCGAGGATAAAAGACCCCTGGTCCGTTGCGATCTCGGTCGGGATGGTAAAGGTGTCCTCGATATTCTGCTCGGCAAGGATGGGGATCCCTGCGGCGACACGGCCCACGAGGGGTAGCGATACGGTTCCGCGGGGTGCCGTGGGCTCATCGGACTTTGAGATGGAGACGGAGGCTCCGTCCTCGTCAAAGAGCTCTAGGGCACGAGGCTTGGTGGCGTCACGTTTGAGCAGGCCGCGTGCTTCCAGTGCGGAGAGATGTGCATGTACGGTGCTAGGGGAGGAAAGACCCACAGCTGAAGCCATCTCACGCACGCTGGGCGGATAGCCCTTTTCCTGCTGATACTCCTTGATGAAGTCGTAAATCTGCTGCTGTCGCTTGGTAATTTTGCGAGCCATCAGGGATTCCTCTCTACCTAACCCAAACAAATGTTCTATGTTTGCTTGACAGGAACAACTGTTCGAAGATAATAATAACCGAACACTCGTTCCCGCGCTAGACTTTTTTGTCCTCGCGGCTTGATAAAACAGTTCTCGTCAAAAAACGCGAGAGGAGAACATGATGAATGCAACGGATATGGTCCAGGGAAACCTCGCCCTTAAGCTCGAGACGCCTGCGGCGCCGGCTTTCACGGTTGTCAAAGGCGGCCGATCTGGTTTTCAAACACTGCCTGGCAAGCCCGTCCGCAGCCAGTGCGTCGCCACGACTTCGGCCCCCGTTGCTCTGAAGGCCTCGACGATTGTCGCCCTGGCCGTTGCGCTCACGCTCTTCTTTGTACTTGCTACCTCGATCTTCAGCGCTCGTCACGCCGCATATGCCGAGTCGGCATCTAACGTTACCTATGAGACCGTCCGTGTTCAGTCTGGCGATTCCTTGTGGTCGCTTGCTCAGGAGCATTCCGTTGACGGTCTTACTACACAGGAGACTTCTGACATAATTCGCAGTGTCAATCATCTGGAGCATGGGTCACTCGATGCGGGTGACGTTCTTAAAGTTCCCGCGCGTTCGTAAGATTTAAACTCCGGTACATGGTACCCTTGTTATCGTTTTGGAGGAGGTACCATGCGCTGTCCCAGATGCGGCAATGCACATACCCGTGTTGTCGATTCCCGTATGCAGGAATCTAATAACACCATTAAACGCCGTCGTGAATGTTGTTCGTGCAACTATCGCTTCACAACATTCGAGCGATGCGAAGACCCCATCGAGGTCATCAAATCTGACGGGTCAAGGCAGCGGTTCGATCGCAATAAGCTGCTGGTCGGCTTAATGCGCGCTACGATTAAGCGCGACATCGACACGAAAAAGCTCAATGAACTCATCGATGACATCGAGGTGGAGCTGCGTTCCCGTACGCTGACGGCTGTTACGTCCCACGACCTGGGCGACATGGTGCTTAAGCGCCTGGCCAAGATCGACAAGGTGGCCTACATTCGCTTTGCCTCGGTCTATCGCGATTTCAAAGACATCGATGAGTTTTTGCAAGAGCTCGACAAGCTAAGGTGATTTTATGTCCAACATTACGGTCAACATTAAGCGTCTCGACCCTACGATCGAGCTTCCCAAATACGCCCATCCCTCAGATGCCGGTTTGGACCTCCGTGCCAATGAGGACTGTACCCTTAAGCCCTTCGAGCGACGCTTGGTCTCTACTGGCCTTGCGATCGCGCTGCCCAATGGATACGCTGGCTTCGTTCAGCCTCGCAGTGGCCTGGCTATTAAGCAGGGTCTGTCTATAGTCAACACGCCCGGTCTTATAGACGCCCACTATCGAGGTGAGCTTAAAGTCATCCTTATCAACCTGGATCCATCCAATGAAATCCAGATCAACAAGGGCGACCGAATCGCTCAACTCGTCATCCAAGAAGTTCCCACGGTCAATCTCGTGGAGGTAGACGAACTAGACGAAACCGATCGAGGCAACGGAGGCTTCGGCTCCAGCGGCGTCGCCTAGTCGTTTACGTACTGTCCGCTGACCGGCCCGACCCGCCTATATATCATCCCATGCTCAAACATTCTCGCGGGGGCGCTCGTATCCCTCCCGCCCGCCTCTCACACATATCATTCCATGCTCAAACATTCTCGCATCGCTTCGCTCGCTGCGAAACTGCGCGTGGAACGATATGTGTGAGAGGCGGGCGGGCGGCTACTCGCTTGAAAAATATTTACATTCTAGTAAGCCAATGCGACAAAGGAACAGTCCCTTTGTCGCATTGGCTTACTGCATTTGAATTTTCCGGTTTTGCCTTTGCAGATTCTAATGGTGGGGAATCTGGTATAGCTGCTAATACGTAAACGCAGCTTACCCGTGGGAGGCCCCTATATATCGTCCCGCGCGCAGTTTCGCAGCGAAGCGAGAATGTTTGAGCACGGGATGATATATAGGGGGTTCACTTAGATAAAGATACCACATCAATAATCCCACGCTGACTTTTGCTCAACCGATACAGCCAGAGGGCTGGATAACAAGAAAAGGCGGTATGCGCCCCGTGGAGGGGTAGCGTACCGCCTTTTCTTGTGGGGGTTTCCAAAGGGGGCAACGCCCCCATTTGGCACACGACTTTGCGAAGCAAAGTGTAGTGTGTTATACGCTCTGTCGGCGTTGCCGCCGGGGAGGGCAAGGGCATTTGAAGCGGCAGGAAAACAGGGCTGTGCTTGCGTGGCGTAGAGCCGTAAGCACAGGTCTGGTTTCAAGGCTTATAGGACAAAATGTGTGTCCACGTTGGGGGCATCGGCGCAGGTCGATGCCCCTTTTTCAGCCGTTTAAATTCCGTGCCCGCTTTTAACCGCTCGGACAGAATGTGT